>JBBKVY010000019.1:0-2509 GCA_037968675.1 Acidimicrobiales bacterium
ACGCTTGAGGCGGTTGTTCCGGTTGATGACGCGGCGGTACAGGTCGTTGAGGTCGGACGTGGCGAAGCGGCCACCGTCGAGCTGCACCATCGGGCGCAGTTCCGGCGGGATGACCGGCACGACGTCGAGGATCATTGCCATCGGATCGTTGATGCGACGGCCGTGCTCGTTGCGACGGTTGAATGACGCGACGATCTTGAGCCGCGTGATGGCCTTCTGCGAGCGCTGGGCGCTGAGCGGCTTCTGACCCTCCTGCGGGTCGATCGCGCCTCGGAGGTTGACCTCTTCGACGTCGAAATCGATCCGGTTGATCAAGCCCTTGATCGCGTCGGCGCCGGTGCCACCTTCGAAGTAGTCGCCGTACTTGTCTTTGAGCTCACGCCACAGCATCTCGTCTTCGATGATCTTGCGGGAGTGGAGGCTCTTGAATTCGTCCCAAGCGCGCTCGACGAGGTCGAGTTCCATCTCGTACCGCTCACGCAGGGCCTCGATCTCCTTGTCGGCCTCACGCTTCATCTTCTTGGTGTCGGTGCCTTCCTTCTCGGCAGCCTCGGCCTCGGCCTCCAGCTCCTTGAAGCGACGATCGACGGCGAGCTCGAGCTCCTTGCGGATCTCGTCACGCTCTTCGAGGTACTCGACCTCGAGGCTCTCGAGGTCGTCGTGACGCTTGTCTTCGTCGACCCACGACACCAGGTTGGCTGCGAAGTAGATGACCTTCTCGAGCATCTTGGCCTTCAGCTCTTCGCGCGGCTCGATGCCGGCGAGGAGGTAGGCGAGCCATGAGCGGGTACCGCGGAGGTACCAGATGTGTACGACGGGGGCGGAGAGCTCGATGTGGCCCATCCGGTCGCGACGCACCTTGGAGCGGGTCACCTCGACGCCGCAGCGCTCACAGATGATGCCCTTGAACCGGACGCGCTTGTACTTGCCGCAGTAGCACTCCCAGTCGCGAGTCGGTCCGAAGATCTTCTCGCAGAAGAGTCCGTCCTTCTCAGGGCGCAGGGTGCGGTAGTTGATCGTCTCCGGCTTCTTGACCTCACCGTGAGACCAGAGTCGGATGTCTTCAGCAGTTGCCAGCCCGATCTTGAGCTGGTTGAACATGTTGACGTCGAGCATGAAGGAATGACCTCGGGTTCGTTGACTCGGGGATACGTCAGATCCAATTGGATCTCGTACCGCTCACTTGTTCGGCTCCCGGAGTGCTGCGGCCTCTGCTTCGGTGACGAGATCACCGCCGGTTATGAGGGCGGATTCCACGTCGCAGGTTGGGGCGCAACACGCATTCTTCGGGTGCCCGGTCGACTGGGCACAGCTCCATGAAATACTAGCGACCCTCGCGTCGGCTTCAAACGCTGACACTGGGCGATATTCGCCGACTTCGACGATTCTCAGCCGGACGCCATCTGGGTCATTCGTCGTCGAGGTCGAGAAGCTCGACAGTGACGTCGACGCACCCGATGCTCACCAGATGTTCGACCAGACGAGGCAAGGTCCGCGCCATCGAGTTGCTCGCGAGCCTGGCGATCTGCACGACCGCCGGACGAGCTCTCAGATCGATGCGCCACTCGCCACTGATGGCGCCGTAACCGAGTGCAACGCGGTGGCCAGACAGGTCGGGATCGACCTCCGGTCCACCCAGTACCGCGCTGCGTTCGCTCAATCGTTCTGCCCGAACTCGTTCCTCGTCGGCGGGATCGACCGGCGTCTGGCCGTCGACGAACCAACGCACGACCATCGGGTCGATGCCTTCGACGATCGCCGGGTCCATCGAACCCTCGCGCTCCATCGCCGGGCCCGATGACGTCGTCAGGCACTACGGCTCGCTCGACGCTCGACCACTGACCGACCCGATTGACGTCGCCCGCCGCTTCCCCGCCAGCAAACCGATGAGTCCAGCGGCGACGGCTCGTCCGACACGTCGGCTGGGAGCGATCATCATGTGTACCTGACGACACCGGTGCTCCTGCCACACAACGAACTCGGGCGTGTCCTGGACGACCAGGACACGCCCAAACTCTCTTCAGCCGAGTGACTCACGCCGCCCGACTCTACATTCCTGTTGCACCGACCCGCTGAGTCAGCGGGCGGCGCGCTCCGCTGCTCGTCGCGCGTCGTCTTCGTCGGTACCGCGCTCGGGGCGGGAGATGTCGATGCCGAGTTCTTCGGCGGCGCGGAAGACTTCGTCGTCGAGATCACGCATTTCGATCTCGCGTCCATCGTCGCCGAGCACTTCGACGCTGATGCAGAGTGCCTGCATCTCCTTCATGAGCACCTTGAAGCTCTCGGGCACACCCGGTTCGGGGATGTTGTCGCCCTTCACGATCGCTTCGTAGACCTTGACACGACCGAGCACATCGTCGGACTTGATGGTCAACAGCTCCTGCAAGCAGTACGCCGCGCCGTAGGCCTCGAGGGCCCACACTTCCATCTCACCGAAGCGCTGGCCACCGAACTGGGCCTTACCACCGAGCGGCTGCTGGGTGATCATCGAGTACGGGCCGGTGGAGCG
>JBBKVY010000020.1:0-9288 GCA_037968675.1 Acidimicrobiales bacterium
CACCCGGCCGGTGGAGATCGGCGACGGACGAGCTGTCGTTGGGCCGTCACCAAAACGCAATAGTGATGGCGGTGGCCGTTCGATCGGCGGCCGTGGCGGCGTTGGCGCAACCGTCGGCATGCCCGGGGTGCGCCGGGTCCGTAGCATCGTCGCCCAGGGCCTGTAGCTCAGTTGGTCAGAGCACGCGACTCATAATCGCTTGGTCGTGGGTTCGATCCCCACCGGGCCCACTGCGAGCGCTGCGTCGCCGACCGTCCACATGACGAGGCGGTCGAGCGGGAGTCAGGCGCGGAGTCGGGCGATCTCGAGTCGGCTGGCGCGCTCGCCGACGGCGAGGAAGAGCTCGGTGGTGTCGTCGATCACCTCGTCGGCCGTCAACTCGATGCGGCCGTCGAGCCAGGCCGACAGGATCTCGGTCATGCCGCCCACGAGCATCGCTGCCGCCAGTCGGGCGAGTTGCTCGGCACCGATCTGGCCTCGCCGGCGCACGACGTCGCGCTGCAGCAGGTCGACCAGGTCGAACCCGGTCTGCATCCGTCGCACGTTGAGCGCTTCGTTTCCCAGCGCCTCCACGTAGAGGACTCGGCCCATCCGACGGTCCCGGTCGACGAAGGTCACGATGGCGGTGACGGTGGCCCGGACCGTCTGGACCGGGTCGTTGCCCACGCCGGACACAGCGTCGGCCACGCGACGTCGGAGCAGCCCGATGACGTGGTCGTAGACCGCGACGACGAGGGCATCCAGTCCGTCGAAGCTCTCATAGAAGTAGCGGGGGTTCAGCCGGGCTTCGGCGCAGACGGCACGAACGGTGGTGCCCGACGAGCCTTCGGACGCAAGGAGTTCCAGCGCCGCTTCCACGAGGAGCTGGCGCCGGTCACGGCGTCGTTCCTCGATGGAGAGGCCGTTCCACCGAGATGGCGTGCGGGCGGGGGTCTGCTTTGGCAACGGTCGTTACCTTACCGAGCGGGTCTCGGGCGTGTACCCGCTGGCGCCGTCAGTCGATGGCCTCGCGGGGGAACCCCTCCACGGTGTGGAGCACGATCCTGGTCGACGTCTCGCGCACGCCCATCGACTCCTTGAGCCATCGCAGCAGGTTGTCGAGTTCCTCGATCGAGCGTGAGCGAATTCGGATCTGGTAGTCGAATCCACCGGTGAGGTGGACGGCGTCGACGACGTCTTCCTGTTCGCGTAGTGCGTGGTCGATGCCTTCCCACGGTGACCCGGGCGAGAGCTGGAGGTCGACCAACGCCTCGACCGGCCGCCCGGTGGCCTGGCCGCCCAACCGCACGGTGAAGCGCTCGATCGCCCCGGATTCCTGGAGCCGTCGCAGCCGTTGCGATGCGGCAGACAGTGACAGGTGGACCTCGTCGGCGAGATCGGTGACCGACGTTCGGCCGTCGGCCACCAGGAGTTTCACGATTCTGCGGTCGATGTCATCCATGACCGGAGATCCTACGGAACATTGCCGCTAGTACCCGGAGATTCAAGAAGTTCTCTCCCCCGAACACCGCCATCATTGTCGTCATGGTTCTCTTCTTCGGATTCCTCACCGGTCTGGCCCTCGTTGCCCCCATCGGTCCCGTCTCGCTCACCCTCGTCGGACTCGGCGCCGAGCAGGGAAAGCGGGCAGCCCTGGCCGGGGCAGGCGGCGTCGTGATGGCCGACGGCCTCACCGTCCCGATCGCCCTCGGCGGCGCCGGCCTGCTCGCCGGGCTCGACGCCGGAATCGTGCACGACGTCGAGATCGTGCTCGGGCTGTTCCTCGTCGCGATCGCCGTTCTCACCGTGGCCCGGGCCGAGCGCGCTCGCGAAGCCATTGCTTCTCTCCGCCGCCCCACCCGGACGCTCGCCGCGATGACGGCCTTCAACCCCCTCAGCCTGGTCGCATGGTCGGGGCTGGCCCTCGCCCTCCCGTCGAGCATCAGCACACCGGCGGCGCTCGCCATGTTCGGTGTCGGCCTCGTGCTCGCGTCGGCGGTCTGGCACAGCAGCCTGGCCGCAGCGTCTGCGACCTTCGCTGCTCGCATGGGTGACCGCTCGCGCACCACGCTCACTCGTGCGAGCGGCCTGATGATGCTCGGGATCGGCGCCGTCCTCGTCGTCTGACCCCCACCCACCACCGAAAATCCCTGTGAAAAAGGTCCGGAATCCGACCCCGATCGACGGCGATTTTCGTTGGTCAGCGGCGAACGAGGTTCCCGAAGCGGTGGGTGGTCTCGCTCACGGCCTGCTCGCGGAGGTAGTGCCGGAGTTCGATGCACCCGCTCCTGGTCACGGGATCGTCGATCAGGTGGATGTTCCGCCGGTTGGCGACGTCGCGGACGACGTCGGCCACCCGATCGAGCATCCGGACCCTGCTCAGGTCGAGGCCCTCGAGGCGATTCGCGAACTCCGCGTCGCTCTCCTGCGCGGCCCACGACTCGACCACCGGCACGCCACAGCGCATGGCTGCCGACCGCACTCGCTCCACGTGCTCGGTCGGGGTCCCGACGGCGACTCGCACGGCGATGGCGGGCAACGGGCGGTATCGCAGGATGTTGGTCTCACAGAACAGGCCGGTCGGGTCGTGCTCGCGGCTGTAGTGCTCCGCCCACCACGTCTCGTCGTCGGCTTCGGCAGCGGCGAGCCATGCGCCGGGCTCGGTCAGCGAGGGCGACGAGACCGGATGCCACGTGCCGAACTGCATCACATAGCCTGGCCCGCCGGCTTTGGCGCCGGGGCCGACCGACGAAGCCTTCCACCCACCGAACGGCTGCCGCTGCACGACCGCGCCGGTGATCCCGCGGTTCACGTAGGCGTTTCCGATCTCGACCTGCGAGGTCCACTGGTCGATCTCGTCGGGATCGAGCGACTGGATCCCTCCGGTGAGTCCGAAGCTGCTCGCGTTCTGGAGACGGATGGCGTCGTCGAGATCGGCGGCGTGCATGACTCCCAGCACAGGTCCGAAGCACTCGGTGCGATGGAACCACGAGTCGGCGGTGACCCCGAGACGTACGCCGGGAGACCAGGTCGTGTCGTCGATGCGGCGCGGGCGGACCAGCCACTCCTCACCGATGTCGAGGCGCGTGAGCCCTCGCTCGAGCGCCTCGCCGGGTGGTGCGATGATCCCGTTGACGGTGGTGCGCAGGTCCGTCGCCGGGCCCACGACGAGACTCTCGACTGCGTCACGTAGTTGCCGGCGGAACCGCTCGGACCGGTAGACGTCGCCGACGCAGATGGCGAGGCTGGCCGCCGAGCACTTCTGCCCGGCATGACCGAACGCCGACGCCACGAGATCCCGCACCGCGAGGTCGAGATCGGCGTTCGGCGTGATGACCATGGCGTTCTTGCCCGACGTCTCGGCGAAAAGACGCAGGTCGGGCCGCCACGAACGGAACAGTCCGGCCGTGGCCGACGCGCCGGTCAAGATGACGCCGTCGACGTGGGTGACCAGATGGCGGCCAACTTCGTTCTCGGGGGCTCGCACGAATTGCAGAACGTCCTCCGGCACGCCGCCAGACCAGCAGCACTCGGCGACGATCTCGGCACAGCGGGGTGTCTCCGGTGCCGGCTTGAAGATGACGCTGTTCCCAGCGGCGAGCGAGGCGAGAACACCCCCGGCCGGGATGGCGACCGGGAAGTTCCACGGCGGGACGACCGCGATCACGCCGAGGGGCACGAACCGGGCATAGTCGTCCTCGAGTTCCGTGGCGCGCTCGGCGTAGTAACGGGCGAAGTCGATGGCCTCGCACACTTCGGGGTCGGCCTGGGCCACGGTCTTGCCCGCCTCGTGGACCATCGCGGCCATGAGGTCGTGGCGGCGTCGGTCGAGTTCGTCGGCGACGGCTCGCAACGTCGCCCGGACGTCGTCGGGATCGCGGGTGCTCCAGCCCGTCTGCGCTGCACGGGCGGTGGAGATCCGCGCTCCCATCTCCATCAGCGAGTCGTCCACCCCAGCGGTCGGTGGAGCGGCGGGTGACGCAACGATCGACTGTGCCCACGCCCGGTTCGCTGCGAGGGTCGGGTCGGTTTCGGGGTCGTTACGGAAGCCTTCCGGGGCGGAGCACGGGGGATCCTGGCGGTCGAGGGTCCGCCGCCGGCCTTCCGCGACCCGCCATCTGTCGTCCACCGCCAGACGGAACGCGTGCTCCTGTTCGGCGAACGCGCTCGAACCAGGACGGAGTTCGCCGAGTGAGCGCACGAAGTTCCCCGGCGCAGCGTTCTCCTCCAGCCGCCGGAACAGATAGCTGATGGCCACGTCGAAGTCGGCGCGCGCCACGATCGGTGTGTACAGGAGCAGGCCATCACGCTCGGCCTTGATGGTTCGGGCATGCGTCGGCGCCATGCCCTCGAGCATCTCGACCTCGACCCGATCTCCCACGCCGCGCTCGTCGGCGACGACCAGCGCGAAGGCGATGTCGAAGAGGTTGTGGCTGCCGACACCGAGGCGGACGGCCTCCGTTCGCTCCGAGGTCAGGGCCCAGTCGAGACAGCGCTTGTAGTTGGCGTCGGTGTCGGCCTTGGACGCGTAGGGAGCCTGCTCCCAGTCGTGGATCGCTGCGTCGACCCGCTCCATCGCGAGATTCGCGCCCTTGACGACGCGGATCTTGACGTCGGCGCCGCCCTTCGTTCGCCGCTCGCCCGCCCACGACACGATGTGCTCGAGCGCGGGGAATGCGTCCGGTAAGTACGCCTGCAGCACGATGCCGGCGTCGGTGTCGAGGAACTCGGGCTCCTCGAGCACGCGACAGAACGCGGCCACCGTGAGCTCGAGGTCGTGGTATTCCTCCATGTCGAGGTTCACGAAGGTTTCCCGCCCGGCGGCGGCCCGCCAGATCGTGCGGAGCCGGTCGCAGATGCGCTCCAGGCAGTCGTCCCACGCCCAGTGGTTGAGCTGCGATGCGACCGCGGAGATCTTCACGGACACGTAGTCGATGTTGGGGTCGTCGAGCAGGGCGAGCGTCGAGGCGAGACGTCGTTCGGCCTCGCCCTCGCCGAGGACCGCCTCGCCGAGGAGGTTGACGTTGAGCGAGAAGCCGTCGTTCCGTCGGGCGCCCAGATGGGTGGCGAGCGCCTCGGGTTCGGCATCGACGACGAGATGTCCCACCAACTGGCGCATCCGTCGGCGGGCAAGTGGCATCACGATGCGGGGGAGCAGGGGCGCCAGCCGTGCGCCTGCCGTCAGGAGGAGGCGGTCGATTCGCCCCAGGAACGCGGGCAGCGGGTCGTCGCCGAGTACGAGGGACGCGAGTTGGTGGGCGGCGACCCGGTCGTCGTCGGGTCGGATGACGCGGTCGACGAACTGCATCGTGAATGCGACACCATCAGGATCGTCGATGAGGTCGTGCAGCCGCTCGGTGGCCTCGAGTTCGTCGCTGTCGGCGGTGGCTTGGGAGGCACCGAGCCACCGCTCCACGAGCGCGACAGCCCGATCCGCGGTGTCGTCACCCAGCGGGTCGCTGTCGGTCATCGTCCCGATCATGCCGCGCGGGCGTACGTCGGGGCGGTCATCTCGCGATCCTGGCCACGGTCGCAGCGCATGCGGCGACCAGCGCGGCGGGGTCGAGCGAGATCTCGAGTCCGCGTCGACCCCCGCTCACGTGCACGACGTCACCATCCATGAGCGAGCCGTCCACGAACACCGGAAGGCGAGTGCGATGACCCAGTGGGGCGATACCTCCCACGGCCGAGCCGCTCAGTCGCTCCGCCTCCACGTGCGTCGCCATGGCCGCCCGCTTGGCGCCACCAGCCCGAGCCAAGGCCTTCAGATCGAGGCTGCCGGAGACGGGCACCACGGCAACGGTGGCGATGTCGTCGAGCATCGCGACGAGCGTCTTGCCGACGTGGCCGGGGTCGAGTCCGAGGGCATCGACCACGGCATCCCCGTATCCCCCGACGTGGTCGGGTACCTCGTACTCGGTCAGCGCGAAGTCGATGCCGGCCGCCTCGAGGACCGCGATCGCCGGCGTGGCCGCCAAAAGCCCTAGAGCGGCTTCGGGTCGGTGGGGTCGCCGTCTTCGACGATCACCTCGCCCTCGCCGCGATCCTTTTTGACCACCCGACCGGGATGATCACTGTCGAGGTGCGAGGTGAGCTCCCACTTGGCCTGGAAACGGAGTTCGCAGAACGGGCACTGGGAGACGTCAGCCATGGCGGATCAGAACTCGTCGAGCCAGACCGGCGCACGGTCGAGCAGGAACGACGAGACATCGAGACAGCGGTCGAGCGTGTCGCACAACTGTTCCTGGCCGAGGAAGACCCGTGCGAGCGAGACCTCGACGCGCGCGACGATCGCGAGTGATCGTTCGGGTGCGTCGGTGACTGCGCCGAAGCTGTCGATCGCAGACACCTCGAGGGGAAGATCGGGTCCACCCAGCCCGGCCAGCTCGGTTGCGAGAACCAGCAGGTCAGGGCCGCTCGGCAGCGGTGGGAGCGCCCAGGTGAAGATCAGCGGGAAGTGGAACTCGTCGGGAGGGTCGTCCTCCTCACCGATCGAGAGGAGGACGTCCTCGAATGCGAGGAGGGAGCGGGGGTCGACGTCGAGCGCGAGGTGCAGATCGAGTGGCCCGCCACACGCTTCGTCAGGGTGCAGATCGACCTCCCACGCTTGCCGCAGCGAGTAGGTCTCGACGAAATGACGCTCGTCGTGCACGTGGAATCCGTGGTCGACGGCGTGGTCCTTGAGGTCGGCCACGAAGCCAGGTACATCGATGGAAGCCATCGGGACAAGCCTGCCACGCGATCCCCGGACCGCGGTCACCGGCGGCCACCGCAAGTACCGTCGTCGGCGATGGGCGAAAACGAAGTGCAGGCGACGCTGAACGATGCCGCTGATGCCGTCCGCCGGGCCCTCGACGAACTGGGCGACTGGGGACTCGCGGGTACCCGCGACGGCCAGTACCGCTCGGATCTCGCCGCCGACGATGCCTGTCTCGCCGTGCTCGATGCCGCTGGACTCGGGTGGTTGAGCGAGGAGAGCGGGGTCGCCCACGGCGACCGCGAGATCGTGGTGATCGTCGATCCGGTGGACGGGTCCACGAATGCGAGTCGGGGGATTCCCTGGTACGCAACCAGCCTCTGTGCGGTGGACGAGCACGGGCCGCTGGCCGCCCTGGTGGTCAACCAGGCCAGTGGCCGGCGGTTCGAAGCGGTGCGGGGTCGTGGCGCGACGGTCGACGGACGTGCCCTGGTCCCGTCGGATGCGACGTCGATGTCGTCATCGATCGTCGGGATGTCGGGGTATCCGAACCGATACCTGGGCTGGAAGCAGTTCCGAGCTCTGGGCGCCGCAGCGCTCGATCTGTGTGCGGTCGCCGAGGGCGTGCTCGACGGGTACATCGACTGCTCGCCCAGCGCACACGGCTCCTGGGACTATGCCGCCGGACTACTCATCTGCCGGGAGGCGGGCGTCGCCGTGGTCGACGCCTTCGGACGCGAACTGGTGATGCTGGGTCACGCCGACCGGCGCACGCCAGTGGCCGGTGCAACTCCTCAACTCCTCGACGAACTCGTGGACGCCCGCCGATCGTTGCAGTGGCCCGACGATCCGCCGATTCCCGGCAGGACCTGAAGCCAGCCGTCGATAGGATCCGTCGGTGGCCGGCTTCCTCCATCGCAGTGCACTGCACCTGTTCGGTCGACTGCCTGTCCCGGTGCGCAGGCGCGTCGTGCGCACCATCTCGCCTTCGTTCACTGTCGGCGCCATGTGCTTCATCGAGCGCGAGGACGGGGCGGTTCTGCTCGTCCGTCACTCGTACCGCGACCGATGGGGCGTGCCCGGCGGTCTGCTCCAGCGAGGCGAGCGTGCTCGCGACGGTGCCATGCGCGAGGTCCGGGAAGAGGTCGGGATCGACATCGAGCTGCTCGGCGAACCAGCGGTCGTCATCGACGCCGCCCCGCAAC
The DNA here is from genome assembly GCA_037968675.1 of Acidimicrobiales bacterium. Lineage (GTDB taxonomy): Bacteria > Actinomycetota > Acidimicrobiia > Acidimicrobiales > Salinilacustritrichaceae > Salinilacustrithrix. The sequence goes on from JBBKVY010000020.1 coordinate 7,882, forward strand.
GGGTCGACGTCGTCTTTCGCGCCCGGCCGCTGGAGACCGACGAGGTGCTCGATGCCGTGCAGCCGCGGTCACCGGAGATCCGGGCCGCTCGATGGTTCCCCGCTGACAGCCTCCCCGAACTCCAGTTCGAGACCGCCGATGCGCTGATGACGCTGGCCCGTGCCGCGAGATCGCCGGTGGACCGACCCCTTCCGGAACCGGTCTGGCCACACCTCGACTAGATCGAGGTGGATCGCTCAGACGGCCAGCGCTCGCCCACGGGTGCTGGGCGAACACGGGTGACGGAGCTTGGTGAGCGCCTTCGCCTCGATCTGGCGGATGCGCTCACGGGTCAGTTCGAAATGGCGGCCGACCTCGTCGAGGGTGAGCGGGCGTTCGCCGATGAGGCCGAACCGCAGCTCGAGTACCTCACGCTCGCGATCGGACAGCGTGTAGAGCAGGTTTCGGAGGGCGATCTTCTCGAGGCTGGCCGCGGCGACGTCGAACGGCACCGGGGCGTTCTCGTCGGCGAGCAGATCGCCGAACTCGGTCGAGTCCTCACCGACCCCGGCGGACAACGAGATGACGTCGGCGGTGGCGCCGAGCGCAGTGACGACTCGGTCGAGTGCCATGCCGGTGAGTTCCGACAGCTCTTCGGCGGTGGGTTCGCGGCCGAGTTCCTTGAGGAGGGTACCTGATGCCTTGGAGAGCGTGGTGAGCGTGTCGACCACGTGGGATGGCAGGCGGATGGTGCGGCCCTTGTCGGCCACGCCACGACCGATTGCCTGTCGGATCCACCAGGTGGCGTAGGTCGAGAACTTGAAGCCCTTGCGGTGGTCGAACTTCTCGACCGCCCGGATCAGCCCGAGGTTCCCTTCCTGGATGAGGTCGAGGAGCGGGAGCCCGGTCGACTGGTACCGCTTGGCGATGGACACGACGAGTCGCAGGTTCGACTGGATGAACCGCTGCTTCGCCTTCCCCGCGTTGCGGACCGAACGCCGGTGTGCGGCACGTTCAGCCGGCGTCAGGTCGGCGTCGGCCTCGAGTTGTTCGCCGGCTTCCTTGCCGCTCTCGATCTGCTGCGCGAGGTCGATCTCCTCGGCAGCCGTCAACAAGGGATACTGCCCGATCTCGGTGAGATAGCGGCCGACGAGGTCGTCGGGTCCACGCGCCCCCCGATGACCGTTGCGTTTCGGAGCGGCCATCTGCACCTCCCTGTCGTCGGACGAATGCTCCACGAACTTGAGCACCCGCAGCCCTCTATTGGCTGAAAATGACGGTAGTCACATGGATCGCGCCCATCGGGGATGCTGCGTGCGCCGACGAAGGCCACGACTACCGTTGGGCGATCCAGGGCGCATAGCTCAGTTGGCTAGAGCGCTTCCCTTACAAGGAAGATGTCGGGGGTTCGAGTCCCTCTGCGCCCAC
>JBBKVY010000021.1:0-9622 GCA_037968675.1 Acidimicrobiales bacterium
GACCGGGCTGTTCTCCCGAAGCCACCGGTACGTCTCCCACGGATTGTCGTAGAGCCGTGGGTCGAGGATGTCGATCGTTCGTTCTGAGGTCCGGTCGGAGACGTCGGTCATGGCTCGGACGCTACCAAACGATCGTTTGATTGGGAAGGCTCTCGTCTCACTCCGGTAGCGCGAAGTACACCGGACCGCTGAATCCCTCGGTGCCGAGCAGCAGGTCGTCGATGACCTCGATGGGGACGGTGAAGCAGGCGTTGCCGGTGGCTTGGTCGCCCTGCTCGATGAGACCGGCGCCGAGGATCGAGTTCGGCACCGCCCCGCAGCTGGCGTCGAAGTCGTTCCACGTCCCGGTGCCGTCGGACAGGAACAGCGGGAGCGCCGCCGGATTCCCCACCCCGGTGGCGTCGGTGAACTTCACAGAGACCTCCACCAAAACGTGCTGGCGACCGAGCGGTGCGTCGACGGCGGACCCGTTGAACTCCGCCAACGTCGACGATGCGTCCCGCTCCACGCCGAGGACCTCGATCTCGTAGAGCCCGAGCACGTAGGCCTGGCCGGACGGAATCGGATCTTCGACGGTGCCGATGGTCGTCGGATCGAGGTCGGTCGAGGGGGGAGACTCGGGATCGGTCCCGGGCGACTGTGGGACCGTGTCGCCGGGCGGCCGCGAGGTGGCCGATGTGGATGGACTCGTCAGCGGTGGTGCCGCGCTGGGTGAGCTGTCGGACTCGGAGGCGCGTCCGGCGAAGAACCCGATGACGATGCCGATGAGGAGCGTGATGATCGCGATGGCCGTGGCCGCGCCGGGGCCGAGTCCGTCGTTCGATGGTGCGGGTGGCGCAGGAGCGCCGCCGAGTGGTTGGCCCGCGAGCCCGCCGAACGGTTGCGTGCTGCCCGACGCAGGCGCGCCAGGGGGTCGGAAGTGCGGCGGCGGTGGGCCGGGCGGTGCAGACGAACGGGCCATCAGTCCGACGACGCTACCGCCGTCAGAAGCCGCTGGCGGGGCGGGGGTGGAGGTGCAGCGGGGCTGAGCACCTCAGCTAGGGTGACCCGCTCCAGGCGGCGTGGCCGAGTGGCTTAGGCAAGGGACTGCAAATCCCTGTACGCGGGTTCGATTCCCGCCGCCGCCTCCAACTCTCAGACCAGGTACAAATTCTTCGTCAGGCTCTGCTCTTGTCTGGCTCAGGCAGCGCCCGCGAGAAACCGCCGTTGACCCCGAACCCCGGGATTGCGCGCTGGCGTCTTCCCAAGATGTTCTCACGGTGCAACTTCCATGGCATCGATCGAGCGTCGAGATGGCCGCCGGCCTCGCTCGCGGCCAGTGGCTCGATCCAGCCGGCGCACAAGAGTCGGTGGCCGAATGGGCCGAGACGGTCCTGTTGGTGTGCCGCCCACTCGAGCACTACGGCCGGGGTCACCGACGAGCGTGACCTGCGGCGGTCGGCGCCTTCCCGCTTCGGCGGATTGGATCTCCCGGGGTCTGGCACAGCGGGAGCGATACAGGGATCGACGTTCGGTTGGAGCCCACTGCCGCGTCGCGGACGCCGCTGGCCACCAGAGCCTGATCGAGTCGCGTCCGAGGGCCCCGAGTCAGCGGACGTCCAGCACGATGTCCGCCGCCGTATTTGATTTCGGGTCGATGCCGTCGAATCGCAGAAAGCCCGCCTGCTCCAGTTCGACGCGGAGCCGGTAGCGGCCGGGAGGGAGGGCCCGGCCCTCGGGATCGGTGGCCTCCACCCTCAGGACAACGGCGACGCTGTCACCGGGTTGGACCCACCGTGGGAGCGCCGCGAGCGCTGGGCGGGGCGCTCGACCCTGAGCTCCCCTGGGGCCCACCGAGCGGGTGACGAGCTGCACGGAGCCTGTCGGGCCCACGCTTCCTGCATCGGGCCATGGCGAGGAGGAACCGACATGTCGCAAGACGACGCGGATGTCCGCTGCGGCCCCGGCCTCGAGCGCAACCGCCGGGTGATCGATGATGACCTCAGCCCGCTGTGCCCCTTCCGGGAGCGCGCTCGGGAACTCGGGCGGGACCAGGGCGCCGGCCGCCGCCAGCCTCGCCTGATCCGGGCCCGGCATGACCCAAAGAGCCAGGGCATATTGAGCACCGAACGCTTCGGCGTACGGCTCGTCGATCATCGCGACGCGGCCCCCGGCGTCGGCCAGCCCCACTGCGTCGAGCGTCGCGAACACGAACGGCTCGGGCGCCTGACCCGTGCCATCCCACGGGATCACAACCACATCGGGCAGAAAGTACGGATAGAAGACGGGGAAACCGCCATTGCGGCTTTGCACCACCGCGGCCCGCTCCAACTCGAAGGGGGCTAGTTGCTCGGGCGCATGCCAGCCAGCGTTCGACGGATCAGGGGCGATGGCTCCACCGACGGTGACTATGAAGTATCCCATCGTGAGAGGAACAAGTAACGCCACGATCTGAGACCGGGACCAACTCAGCAGCCAGGCACCCGAGATGGCGCCCGCCGCAATCCAAGAGGCCGCCGTCAGCGGCTCGTCTCCGAACTCCGCCAGATGGACCACGGCCGGCACGTTGAGGCTCGAATAGAGGTCGCGAACGTCGGTTGCAGATCGGACTTGGAGAACCAAGCCGCCCAGACCGGCGACAAGCACCATTGACCCGGCCAGCGTGCGGCGCAGGAGAGGACGTGTGCTCGTGAGGAGGAACACCACCCCGGCGGCTACCCACATCGGGGAGAAGCTGTCGTTGTGCCTGCCAGCGATGAAGCCCTCCGACCCGTTCGCCACGCGGGTGAAGAAGTACGTCGAAGTAGCCAGCACCGTCAGGGCGGAGCCGAGCAGGAACGCAAGGGTGCGCCGGGCGGGCGCGTCAGGCCCGGAAGTTGATGACCACCACGCTGTCCGACGAGCCACGAGCACGATGCCCAGCCCGGCCAAACCGAGCGACCCGGCCAATACGTACCAGAGTTGTCCAGCCCCGACGAGCAGTGCTTCCTGGGCGAGGTGCCGATCATGGAGGAAGTCGATCGCGTCGGCGGCTGGGCCCTGCGGGGTCTCGATCCCGTACACCCACCTCTGGGAAACCAGTCGGTTGCGGACGACCTGGGCGATCAGAAGGAGTGACACGGCGACGACACCGTTGACGAGCGTCACCCATCGTGGGGCCCAACGGCGTCTCCACGCCAAGACGAGGACGAGGATGAACAGGGGGAGCGTGGCGGCGAAGCGGTTGTGGGTGATGTGGAGCCACACCATGGCCGGTGCGAAGAGAAGCCGCTGCCAGGCCGGCCGTTCCGAGAGGAAAGCGTGGCAGGCCAGCATCGTCGCCACCGCCAACGGGAGAACGAGGTTCTCGGCCAGGATCGACGTCGGGTGCGCCATAAGCGGAGGCACGACGGACCCGGTCGCTGCGGCCGCCACGGCGATGGACCGCGGCGCGCCCAGCAGGCGCCGGCCGAATGCGTAGAGCAGCGGAAAGACACTCGCGGCGAGGCCGGCGTTGAGCACCTTGATGGCGAGGTACAAGGACTCGGGCCCGTGCACCAGTCGGACCAACGGCGCGAGGACGATGGAGTAGCCCCAGGTGAAGTAGGGGAACGATGGCAGCACCCACACGTGGGGATCACCCGCCAGGAACCGGGCGTTCCCCAGGTACCCCCACTGGTCACCGGGACCGCGCGCCGGGACCGCCACGTGGCGCGCGAGGATCAAGTGCAACCCGACCAACGTGGCAGTGCCAGCTCCGAGCAGCCATCGCCGGCGGCGACCGTTCGATCTCAAGGGTTGGGGCAGTCGGTCACTGAACCGATGTCGAAGAGCAAGTGCCGGCCGCGGGCGCGACACCAGGCAGCACTGTCATCCCCACACAACAGATCAGTATGAGGGAGAGGTCCTCCAACCAGTCGGGCGAGCGCTGTAGCGCTGTGCGGCAAGGAGGACCTGTGACAATTGCTGAGTACGGCAAGACCAGCGACGACGTCACCGGGGCGTGCGGCGCCATCGACTTGGACATCCCTCGGGATCGGAACGGCACGTTCGAACCCAAGCTCGTCCCGAAGGGTACGACTCGGCCGGCGAACTTCAACGGGGACATCGTCCACCTCGACGCCCGGGGCCTGTCGACGGCAGACGAAGAGGTCGAGACTCACTTCGCGAGATCGCTGTGACCGGGGCCGATGGCAGACAGCGCACTCTCGTGGCGGTTCGGACATGCTCGGAGCCTCGCGCCTACTGGCGCCGCAGCCGCGAATATCGGACACCGAGCGATGTGAGAGGAGACGCGCATGGTTCCTCCGAATCTGGCACGTGACGTTCGGTAGCACACGGGCGTCGGCCACTGACGGTCCCGTGCCGACACCTGAAGAACGTCACGGCCAAGTCCGATACTTCGATCCGCTCCATAATCCCAACTCGGTCCGGGTGCCGCCCCTACTTCCGACTGGCGCGGGCCAAAAAGATCCGGCAGAGAGTATGGGTGTGCGCTGAGCGTCGGGGCCGAGGCACTGCCTGTCGAAGGTTCTCTACGTTCGGTCAGTCCCTCCGGTTCGCTTGTCTCTTGAAACCGGCTGACACGCCCTTGGGTGTTGTCCTTCGAATGACGCGACGGCGGATCGGAGGGACGGCACTCACCGGTCGGGCGGGTGACCGTTGGTCCGGTCCCGGTGCAACGAGACGACGCGCATCACTCGGTGCGAGTCACTGCGATACCATGGTGTCATGACGAAGAACCTGACCGTTCGGCTTCCAGACGAGCTGGCCGCCGATGCTGAGGCCGTCGCTCGGGCCGAGGGCACCAGTCTCAACGAGACGATCAAGGACGCGCTCGCCGAGGCGGTGGACCGTCGGCGCAAGGACCCGGCATTCAAGAAGCGCCTTCGCGACATCGTCAAGCAGGATCGGGAGCTGCTCGAACGTCTGGCGAAGTGACCGTCGAGTACCTCGATCTCGCCGACTTCCTCGTCATCTCGGAGGAGATCACCGGTATCGAAGTGTCGTTCTTATGAAGATGTCGCGCCTGTCGCTGGCGGACTCGGCGTTGCATGCTCCCCAGGCCGGGTTCGGCGATGTCGATCTGTATCCGGACTTCGTGGACAAGGCGGCAGTGCTGCTCGTTCGGTTGGCGATGAACCATCCGCTCCCCGATGGCAATAAGCGAGCGGCATGGGTGTCGATGCGAATGTTCGTGGCCGTGAACGACTGGTCGTGGGATCCGTACCCCCACGTGGACGATGCCGAGCGAACGGTCATGGCAATCGCGTCCGGCGAGCTCGACGAGGCCGCAACCGCAGACTGGCTCCGACTGCATCTCGTCCCACCAGCAGCAGACGACTGACCACCCCGCTCGCGATTTCCTGATCGGAGTGGACGAGCCGCCGTTGAACCGGCAATAGTCGGCGGGGTGACATCGAGTCGGCTGCCGGCAGTTGCGGCTGGCACGCCAAGGGCGACGCCGGTGCTCGCCTCAGGTCACGGGACGGCGCAGCTGTCGGACGACGCTGAGCGCGAGCATCGCGGCGACCACCAGCGCCGCGCCGACTAGGAGGCCGGCGCTGTTCCAACGCACGTCGTTCCACGTGGGCGAGCGCTGGTCGAGGTAGCGACGTTGGACGGCCTCGATCCCGATGCTCGCCGCCACGCCGAGCGGCACCGAGAGCCACCACCATCGGGGGGACGCGAGCGAAGCCAGGATCGGGACGGGCAGGAACAGCAGCAGGTTGTTGACCTCCTCGCTGGTGACGCGGGAATCCAGCCGGTCGACGGCGACGTCCACCCGGCTGCCGTCCTGGATGAGGCGGTCCTCGGCGAGCTGCACACCATCACCGACGGCCCTCGATGTTTCCCCCGGTGGCGGCCCGAACACCAGCCAGGCGCCGACGGCGAGGTAGACGATCGCCGCCACCGCGAGCGCGAGGCGAGCGGCCTTCGTCGTCCGAGGGGCTCGCCGGGAGCGCATGGCGACGACGGTACCGGTCGGCCGGCGTGACGGGTCCGCGGCCGGAGGCCGGCGTCCTTGGCCGGCCGTGACCGTCCTCGAGCATCCGGTGGCCGACGCTGTCCGGATGGTGCAGTTCGGTGCCCTCGCCGCAGGACCTCGCAGTGGGTCCGGGCCTCGTCCCTCCGGCGTGACGATCCCGAACACGCGACCCGAACACGCAACCGAGGCCCGGGGCGGCGCGGACTCGGCACTCATGGCACCAGCTCCTCGACGATCGCCGTCCGCACCGATCACCCACATGGGGCTGGAGCGTGCCGCTGCTCACCCGGCGTGTCAGTCGGCGCGCTCACGACGGATCATGCAATCCTCCTCGTCGTGAAGGTGCTCGTACTTGGGTACGGAGGACGGCTCCGAGCCGTTGAAAGGTGGCGAATGCAGATCGCAGTCGACACTCTCGAACGCCACGGCGGTGGCGAGTTGGTCGTCAGCGGCTACCAGGGAGAGGCGGAGCGCCTCGCTGCACTCGCGCCATCGGACATCGAAGTGACTCTCGAAGTCGCCGCTCGTTCAACGAAGGAGAACGTGACGTTGTCAATGCTGATGCTGGAGGACGCAAAATGTGTCGCTATCGCGACGGACCGGTTCCATGCACGGCGAGCGAGTCGTCATCTGCGCGAGACCCGCCCTGACATCGCAGATCGTCTGGTACCCGCGACCAGGCGGCACCCGAGCGGATGGTTGATGGACGTAGCTAGCGCGGGGCACCACGCGGTGATGTGGTTGCGATCTCAGCTGACGCGCCGATCGCCCAGATAGGCGTGACAAGGACCAACGAGATCCGGCATTCGGCATTTCGTAGTACACTAATCGGGCGCTGGTGGTCGACGACCTTGGAGAGGATCCCGACCGCTGGCTGGTTCTCGGACCCGACACGGCAGGAATCTCGTCGAACTCATTGTGCTGATCGGCCAGGACGGCGACGAGATCATCATCCATGCCATGCCGATGCGGCCCAAGTACCGGAGGCTTCTCGAACGATGACCACTGAACACCACGGACACACCAAGTCGGGCACTCCGCTGACCGACGAACTGATCGACAAGCTCGCGGACGAAGCCGAGCAGGGCTACGACGTCGACGAGATTCTCGGTCGGCGCGGCAAGCGTGGCCGGCCCTCACTGGGTTCGGGTCCGTCGACGGTCGAGTCGGTCCGGCTCGACCCTGAGCTCAAGGAGCGGTTGGCCCAGCGCGCCGAGGACGAAGGCGTCGCTGTCTCCGAGATCATCCGCGAGGCGCTTCGCCATCACCTCGACGCTGCATCGTGACGACTGCAGCGCGCCGATCAACCAGAGAGCGCTGGCGCGACCCACTGCTCAACCGGCAGTCGGTGCGGCTCTCCTGGAGAAGTGCTACTCCGCTGGCTGCCGTTCGACGATGCGTTTGACGGTCATGTGTGACACGCCTGCGACCTCGGCGATGTCACGCAGCGAAGCGCCGGCGCGCTGGGCCTCGCGGATTGCAGCGTCGCGCGAAGCGACGGCGCGGTCTGCGTTGTGTGCTCCGTAGCGCACGAGCCGGAGCAAGCGTTTCGCAGCGTCTGGGCCCGTGGTCGCGATCTCGATGACAGGGCGAGTGGTCGGCATGTCAGTCATCCGTTCGGGAGAGGATCAGGTTGATCGCCAGCCTTGCCTCGGCTGGGAAAGTGTCCGGCGCGTCTTGTTCGTTTGATGCTGCGTCTGCGGCGACGGCCAAGAGATCGGCGATGTAGAGCGCCTCGTCGTAGGTGAGGGTGATCGTCGCCTTGGGCACCGGGCCAGTGTATCGAATATTGACAATCGACACTTTCATGGCCAGCTCGTCAGGTATTGATACAGGTAGCTCGGTAGCTCATGGAGGCGAAGGCGCAGGCAGGCACGTGAAGCGTCTCGGTCGTTGCGAGTCGCCACATGGCGCGACTTCGGGAACGGTGGGCCGTCGTATGCGATTCCCAGATAGGTGTTGATCCCGGCGCGATGTACCCGGCACTCTGAGCGGATGGCATCGGCGGTTGGGCCATCGACGTGGGAGCGGCGTCCACCGTCCGGTGACACGGCGTTGGCTCTCACGTTGCTCGGGGCGATGCTCTCCGCAGGGCTCTACGGCGACTGAGCAGGCGCGCCGAAGTGATGTGCTCGGGCCGGTGCTCGACGCGAACGTCTCGGCCGACGGAAGCGCTCCGATCAACCATTCTTCGGTCGAGCGAAGCCGATCATCCGGCAATAGCGCGGTGTCCCCGACCGGCACATAGGTGGCACCGCTCAACGAGCCGGGGAGGAGCCGATGCACCGTTGGCCTTCCTTGGGCATCGCGCCGGCGCGTTTGCTCCCATGGGCGCGAGCGAAGTCACGTCTCCTGGAACAGGCGGCCGAATCGGCCTGCGAGCCAAGGCTTGCGGCCGTAGCCGATGATCCTCCCGCGCAGAATGGCCGCAGCCTGGCTCGCTCTGCCGAATCCGGTCAGGTAGAAGGCGAGGGGGTCGGCGGAGACGCGGAAGTCGGCTCGTGTCGGGCGGCCGGGCGCGAGCTCGGCTCGTCCTTCGCGGACGGTGATGGTCCAGTCGTCGTCGGGGCGGATGTGGAGCCCGAAGGTCCCGTGCATGGCGGATGCGATGTCGGGGTCGGCGGTGTGCATGGCGCCGGGCAGGAGGCCGCGGATCGCCCATCGGGCGTGCTCGGGTCGGATCTGCCATTGGACGTCGAGGTGGTCGGCGAGGTCGAGGCCGTGGAGGAGGTACTCGCCGAGGAGGACACCGCAGAGGCCGCGCACCGGTAGCTCGATCTCGAAGAATGGGACGAGGCGGTCGGGATCGTCGCCGAGGATGTCGAGGAGGGCGACGGTCTGGCTGTGCAACAGGTCCGCGAGCACATCGAGGTCCTCGATGCCGAGTGCGTCGATCTCCCGCTGGTTCATCTCCGCCAGGCTGGCGGGGAAGGGCTCGGGTGTCTCGATCACTCGTTGGTAGCGGGTCGGGATCGTCACCAGGTGGGCGGCGAGCTGTTCGACTGTCCATTCCAGGTTGGCGACGGGTGACTGCGATGGCTGGTGTCGTCGGATCAGATCGCTGAGGGCCGAGGTCGTCTCGGTCAGCTCGCGGTGCAGGTGGGTCCAGTCTTCGTCGTGCACTATCTAGAGAGTAGTCTCTACATCGATGCCGGCACGAACGAAGTACGACCGCGATGCGATCCTGGCCGCGGCCGCAGCGGAGGTCGCCGAGGCTGGCTTCGATGGCGCGTCGGTCGCCGCCATCGCTCGCCGCCTCGGAGCACCGAGCGGTTCGATCTACCACCGGTACCGGTCGAAAAAGCACCTGCTCGGCGCGTTGTGGGTCGACATCTTCACCGGGTACCGCCGAGCGCTCGCACCGATCCTCGACCGCGACGTCCCGCTCGACGAACTGGCGCAGGACGTCGTGGCCCAGATCTTTCGGCGGGTGGAGGAGGATCCCGATCGAGCGGGCCTGCTGATGCGGTTTCGGACCGAGGACTTTGACGAGCGCGAGTGGCCCGATGAGGTGGTCGCACAGGTGCGGACGTGCAACGCGGCGATGGCAGCCGACATGAACGGCGTCGCGACTCGATACGGGCTCGACCAACGCGATCTGCTGTTCGCACTCGTCGACGTTCCCTCCGCCGCGGCCCGGCGAAGTCTCCTGCTCGACGACCCAGCCTCGACAGC
>JBBKVY010000022.1:0-50677 GCA_037968675.1 Acidimicrobiales bacterium
CACGGCGCCGCGCCGGAGTCCCACAGCGTCGTGCCCCAGCCCGACGGCGTCCCGATTGCCAACGCCGCTCACCAGGCGCCCACGGCCGACGGCGCCTGTCCCGAGGGCTTCCCGGTCAAGGCCAAGCTGACGTCCAAGATCTTCCACTCGCCTGGTCAGCTCGACTACGAGCGCACCACGCCCGATCGGTGCTACGCCGACGCCGCCTCGGCCGAAGCCGACGGTCTGCGGGCCGCCAAGCGGTGAGCGCATGACCGCCGAGGTGCACCAGGCATCCCTCGGTGACGTCACCATCACCTACGGGCTCGCAGGCGATCCGGAGGCACCGCGCCTGCTCTACGTGAGCGGGTCGGGTTCGGACCTCCGCCAGCAGCCCAACGCATTCCGATCACCGCTCGTCGACCACTTCCGGATCCTGGCGTACGACCATCGAGGTCTCGGCCGGTCGACGACGACCGATGCACTGCCGTCGATGGCCGACTTCGGACGTGACCTGGTCCTCCTGCTCGACCATGTCGGCTGGACGTCGTGCGCCGCAGTGGGCGTCAGCTTCGGCGGGATGGTCCTCCAGGAGGCTGCGGTCACTGCGCCGACTCGATTCGAGCGGGCCGTGCTGGCATGCACGTCGTCCGGTGGCAACGGTGGTTCGTCCTACCCGCTCCACGAGCTCGTGGGGCTGGACGCCGACGAGCGACGCGCCCGCTGGGTCGACGCGCTCGACACCCGCAACGTCGATCCGGAACGACGAGCGCTGGTCCTGTCGGTGGTCGAAGCACTGGACGCGGAGCGAGCGACGTCAGAGCAGACGGCGGGCGAGGTCGCCCAGCTCCTGGCACGGCGGGACCACGACTGTTGGGATCGCCTGCCGGCGATGACGATGCCGACGTTGGTCGCCGCCGGCCGATACGACGGAATCGCGCCGCCAGCCAACCAGGAGGCACTGCTCGATCGACTGCCCGAGGCTCGCATCGAATGGTTCGAGGGCGGCCACGCCTTCTTCCTCGAGGACCAGTCCGCCCACGAGAAGATGCTCGACTTCCTTCGGTCCTAACCGAGGACGTGGATCGACTCGATGCCGTCGGTTCCGCGGAGCGCGTCGGCGACATCTCGCGGCACCGCGGGTGAGGTCGCGAGGACCATCAACGACGCGTCGCCACTCGTGGTCGATCGTCCGAGATGCATGTCGTCGATGTTGACGCCGGCGTCGGCCAGGGTCTGCGCGACGACAGCGATCATGCCGGGGCGGTCGTCGTTGCGGACGATCAACATGTGATCGGCCGGCGGCACGTCGACCGTGTGGTCGTCGATCTTGACGATGGCGGGCGCACCCCGAGCGCCGACGACCGAACCGCCGATCGCGTGGTTCCCGCCGCTGATGGTCACGAGGTTGACGAAGTCGTGCGACGTCGACGACGACGTGTCGCGCACCTCGATGCCTCGCTCCTTCGCCAGCATCGGCGCGTTCACGTAGCTGACCGGCTCCTCGCTGACGCCACCGAAGGCCCCCTTGAGCACCGACAGCGTGAGGATGCGGGTGTCGTAGTCGGCGATCTCGCCGGCATAGGTGATGTCGACGACGTCGGGGATGCCCTCGTTCATGGACACGAACAGCGCGCCCATGCGTTCGGCCAGACCGAGGAAGGGCTTGATCGTCTCCGACGCCTCGGCCGCAGCGACGTTCACGGCGTAGGGAACGAAGTCGCCGGCCATGGCCAGGCCCACCATCTCGGCGATGGTGACACCGGCCTTGTCCTGCGCCTCGTGGGTCGACGCCCCGAGGTGGGGGGTGACGACGACCTCGTCGAGTTCGAACAGTGGCGACTCGGTCGTCGGCTCGGTCTCGAACACGTCGATCGCCGCGCCCCCGACCTGTCCACCGCGGATCGCTTCGGCGAGCGCGGTCTCGTCGATCACGCCGCCGCGGGCGACGTTCACGATCCGGATCCCCGGCTTGGCCTTGGCGAAGAACTCCTTGCCCAGCAGGCCGACCGTGTCCGGCGTCTTGATCAGGTGCAGGGTCACGAAGTCGGAGCGGGCGGCGAGGGTGTCGAGGTCGACGATCTCGACACCGACGCGACGGGCACGGTCCTCGGCCACGAAGGGGTCGTAGGCGACGACCTTCATGCCGAATGCACTGGCCCGCTGGGCCACGAGGGTGCCGATGCGACCGAAGCCGATGATGCCGAGCGTCTTGTCCGCGAGCTCGACGCCGGTCCACTGCTTGCGTTCCCAACGGCCGGCCTTCAGCGCGGCGTTGGCGACCGGGATGTTGCGAGCCTGGGAGAGCAGCATCGCCATCGTGTGCTCGGCCGTCGACAGCGTGTTCGACTGCGGGGCGTTCACGACCATGACGCCTCGCTCGGTGGCTGCCTCGGTGTCGACGTTGTCGAGACCGATGCCGGCACGGCCCACCACCACCAGGTCCGTGCCGGCCTCGAGGACGGCACGGGTGACGGTCGTCGCCGAGCGGATGATGATCGCGTGGGCTCCGGGTACCGTCGCCAGCAGCTCGTCGTCGGAGAGCTTCAACTGGATGTCGACGTCGTGGCCGGCGTCGCGCAGCTTCTGGAGCCCGTTGTCGGCGATCTCTTCGGTGACGAGGATGCGTGCCATCACGGTGGAGTCTCGCGGGTCACCGGCCCAGCCGGGAAAAGGATGGGGGTCGGTTCACCCGATCGGGCGAGACGAGAAGTCGTCGCCGTTGCGATCCCAGAGTCGGCCGGAGTCGAGACCGTCGAGGGAGAAGATCTCGTCGTCTCCGTTGCCGTCGGCGTCGACCGCGACCATCCGCCGACCGCCGTCGATCCGAGCGTCGGCGTTTCGGTAGCCGGATGACCGGTGCATCCACTGGTAGTCGGCGACTCCGTCGGGCGCGTTCCAGAAGATGTCGTCGAATCCGTTGTCGTCGAAGTCGCCGACGAAGGGGTCATAGACACCGGACACGGACTGTTCGCGCGACGAGAACCGACGCGACGCTGTCGCCGTCCACAGGTGATCCGACGCCTGTCCACGGCGGTACCAGAAGATGTCGTCGCGTCCGTCGCCGCTGAAGTCACCGATCTGCGGTTCGTAGTAGCCGCTGACCCGGTTCTGCACCGAGGTGAACCGAGCTCCGCCGTACCAGACGTAGTCCGGAACCGAGCCTGGTGCGTACCAGAGGATGTCGGATGCACCGTCGCCGTCGAAGTCGCCGACATGGGCCTCGTAGCCGCCGCTCACCCGGCTCGTGGCGCCGGTGAACCCGCCGCCGGCGCGGCCGTACCAGATCGAGTCGGACCCGCCGTACGGTCCGTACCAGTACACGTCGCTGCGCCCGTCGCCGTCGAAGTCGCCGACCAGGGGCTCGTACTCGCCGACGATGCGCGTCGAGACCGACCGGTGACCGCCGTCGGACGTTCCGTACCAGAGGTAGTCCAGCGTGTTCCCGGGCGCGTACCAGAGCACATCGCTGCGCCCGTCGCCGTCGAAGTCCCCCGCGATGGGGTCATAGAGCCCGGAGACCGGCGTCGACCCGACCGCGAATCCGGGCGGACCCGAACCGGGGACCCCTGCGCCGCCGGTTCCGATCAGGCTCCGGTCGTTGCTGGACCCTGGCCGGTACAGCAGGAGGTCGTCGCGGCCGTCGCCGGTCCGGTCGCCCTCGATCAATCGGGCCGGCGCCTCGGCCTGCGCTCCGGGCGTCCGTGCGTTCACGTCGGACCGGATCGTCGGGAGTCGGGAGTACAACGCGTTGCCGGGACACCCGGTCTGACGGACGTCGCGATGGCCGACGATGCGTCGGAGACGAACGGGCGTGCCGGCCGGTCCGAAGTGCGTCGCCACCGACGACCGGTAGGTCACGGTGCCCGTGGTCGGCGTCTGGTGCTGGGCCAACTTCCACGCCAGCAGGCTCGCGACCGAGGTGACCGACGCAGATGACGGCGACGCCGACGTGTAGTCACCGAGGACGACGACACCGGTCGAGGCCGTGTTGAACCCGTAGGCGTGACCGCCGATGATCGCCCGATCGACGCCGCCGGCGCGCCCCTCCCAGATGCCACCGAATCGATCGACGGCGAAGTTGTAGGCGATGTCGCTCCACCCGTTCGCGTCCATGTGGTACGCCTGGATCGCACGCAACATCGCGGGCACCGATGCCTGCGAGTAGCCATTGCTGTTCACCGAGTGGTGCACGACGGCGAGCTCGATCTCCTCAGCGTCGGCGGGGCTCGACTTCGGCGCACGAGCACCCCACGAACTCCGCGTGGCGATGGCGGGAGCCGAGCCGGCCTCGTCGGTTCCGTCCACGATCTCGACCCGACGGTCGACCTCGGTCACGAGGTGGACCTCGATGCTGCGAACATCGTCCGGCACCTGGAGCTCGTACCCGTCGGCTCGCTCGACGAACAGGGGTTCCGAGGTGTGGCCGGGCCGCGAGCCATCGCCCTCGGAGCCATCCGGGCGGTGGTCATCGTCGGTCGACAGTTCGCGCCACTCGCTCCACCGCCCGTCGGTGAGGGTGCGGATGGCGGTGGGGACGGACGGGGCCGTTGCCGTGGTGACACCGATCGCGGTGAACGGGTCGAGGCCGGACTCACCCGCAGCGCGGGCGAGCGCTGGGTCACCAGCGAGTGCGTGAGCGTTCTCGTCGACCGCGGCCGGTTCCTCGACCAGACCCTGGGCGCGGGCCGACACGTCGATCGCTTCGAGGACGGGTTGTCGCGTTCTCGTCTCGACGTCCGATGCCCAGGCGAACGTGGGCAGTGGCGCAACCACGAACCCAGCACCGAGCACCGCGACCACGGCCACGTGTCGCACCCACCGTCTCACGCTTCCTCCAGATCTGACGACCGGTGGAGACTACCCGTCGGCTCGAGTCGGCCGATGGCACCTGTGGTCGTGTGGGCGCCCGTGGGGCGCCAACACGCCAGTGGTCAGTCGTGCGCGGCTGGTCGCCCCGGGGTGAACGCCGTCAACGACAGGAGGCGGCGAACCGACGACCCAGCATTGCGAACGCACAGGAATCCGCCGACACCTTCGAGTGACTCACGCGCCATCTGCAGCACCTCGACGGCGGCGGTGTCCATGAACGTCACCTGTCGGAGATCGAGATCGATCTCGTATGCGCCCGACAGGAGTGCGTCGTGGAGCAGGTCGGACAGTGCGCCGACGGACCCGGCGTCGATCTCCCCGATCGGCTCGAGTGAGACACGCGAGTGGACGGCATCGAGCCGCGCCCGCCGATCCGTGATGATGGTGTCGCCGATGACCATGGAACCTCCCTGTTCATCACTCTGACGCCCCGACCCGACGTTCTGTTGACACCATCACGGCTCTGGAACACGACCGTCACGATTCGTCACCGAATCGACAATTGTCTCAGAGGTTGTCGATGTCGATCTCGACGGGATCCCCGGCGGGCGTGAACCCGAGCACCCGCCCGTAGAACGCCAGCTCGGCACCGAGGACCCGGATGACCGTCTCCGACCGGCGGAAGCCGTGTTGTTCGTGCTCGAACGCGAGGTACGCGACGGGCACGCCCTTCGTGCGCAGGGCGTCGACGATCATCTCGGATTGGTTCGGCGGCACGATCTCGTCCTCGAGGCCCTGGAAGACGATCAACGGGTCGTCGAGACGATCCACGTGCTCGATGGGCGACCGTTCGTCGTACACCGCCTTCGCCGCGGGGTACGGCCCGATGAGGCCATCGAGATAGCGGGACTCGAACTTGTGCGTCTCCTCGGCGAGCGCAGTGAGATCGGCCACGCCGTACGACGAGGCCCCCGCGGCGAATGCGTCGGTCTGGACCATCGCCGCGAGAACGGTGAACCCCCCGGCCGATCCGCCACGGATGCAGAGGCGCGCCGGGTCGGCCAGGCCCTGATCGGCGAGATGCCGGGCGGCGGCGACGCAGTCCTCGACGTCGACGATTCCCCACGAACCCTCGAGCAGCTGCCGATAGGGACGGCCGAATCCGGTCGACCCGCCGTAGTTCACGTCGACGACGGCGAAGCCCCTCGTGGTCCAGTACTGCTTCGCGAGGTCGAGTCGGGCTCGGGCCATCGCGGTGGGTCCCCCGTGGATGACGACCAGCAACGGCGGCGCGGTGCCGTCGGGCGCTTCGACGTCGGGGTTGGTCGGCGGGTAGTACAGCGCGTGGGCCGTACGACTCCCGTCAGGACCGGACGCGAACGACACGGGCTCGCCACGCGAGAACCACTCGTCGCCGACCGGCATCGGACGAGGCTGACGGAGGACGCGGTGAGGACCGGGTCCGTCGTCGTCGAACGGCATCGCCACCACGACGGCTTCGGATTCGAACCCGGCGCCGACGAAGAGCACGGACCGGTCGTGGGTGACAACCGAGGACAGTTCGGTGTAGGGCAGGCCCAGGGGCGTCGCCGTCCCCGAGGCATCGGCGAGGTACAACCGGTCGAGCCCTGCGTCGGTGGCGGCGAACACCAATCGTCCGTCCGCGAGGAACCCGTAGCGCGACATCGCGAACACCCAGGCCGGCGTTCCGATCTCCTGGTCGAGGTCGGTCACCGCGGAGACCTCGCCGTCGCGCAGCGCGTGGATGTTCCACCAACCCGTTCGATCGCTGACGAAGTGGAGCACACCGTCCGCGCGCCACACCGGTTGGATCACCGACTCGTCTGGCCCGCCGGCCACGACGGAGACCCCGTCCAGCGCGCCTGCGTCAGGCGACAGCGCACCGAGGTGGAGGCGAGTCGCATCCCACGGCATGTCGGGGTGATCCCACGAGATCCAGGCCAGTGTCGACCCGTCCGGGGAGATCCTCGGTGCGGCGACGAAATCGGTTCCGGTGAACAGCACCTGGGGCTCCGAATCGCCACCGGTGGAGATCGACACGATCTCGTTGACGACGCCGTCCGGTTCGTGCCGCTCGCGAACACCGATCAGCGATGTGCCGTCGATCGTCGATTCGGCGTCGGCGTACCGCAGTGCGTGGTGCTGGTCCGACTCGGGGGTGATCGGCTCAGGGCTGCCCGCAGCGCCGTCAGGACCCAGCGGCACGCGGTACATCCGCTGGTCGTCCCAGCTCGAGAAGAACAGCCAGTCGGTCGTTGCCGACCATGCGCCGCCCCCGTACTCGTGGACTCTCGTGCGGGCCGACCAGCCGTCCGGCAACAGGTCGACGGGCGGCCCGTCGGATCGCCACCGCACGATCTGGATCCGACCGCCCTCGTTCGGACGCGACTCGGCCCAGAAGACCTCGGCGCCGACCGCACGGACGTCGCCAGGTGAGACCGCAGCGGCCACGACGTCCTCCGCGCCGATCGGCGACGGCCACTCGCCGTACGGGACCGTGGTCAAGACGAGTCGGCGACGAGGTCGGCGATACGACCGACGCCCTCGCCGAGGTCGTCGTCGCCCAGCGCGAAGGAGAGCCGTGCGTACCCGGGTGTGCCGAAGGCCTCGCCGGGAACGATCGCCACCTTGGCCTCGTCGAGGATCAGTTCGGCCAATTCGAGCGTGGTGGATGCCGAGCGCCCGGCCAACGTGCGTCCGAGCAGCCCGGTCAGCTTCGGGTACGCATAGAACGCGCCCTCCGGTTCGAGGCAGTCGACGCCGTCGATCCCGTCGAGCAGCTTCCAGATCGTGAGGCGTCGACGGTCGAATGCCTTCCGCATCTCCACGACGTCGTCGAGCGGTCCCGACACGGCGGCGAGGGCAGCGCGCTGTGACACGTTGGCGACGTTGGACGTGGAGTGGCTCTGCAGGTTGGTGGCTGCCTTGATGACCTCGCCGGGACCGATCATCCACCCGACCCGCCACCCGGTCATGGCATAGGTCTTGGCAACACCGTTGAGCACGACGCAACGGGGCCCCACCTCGGGCACGGCGACGGGCATCGAGGTGAACTCGTGGTCCCCGTAGGTGAGGTGCTCGTAGATCTCGTCCGTGATGACCCAGACGCCGTGCTCGACCGCCCATTGCCCGATGGCCACGACTTCGTCGCGGGTGTAGACCGCTCCCGTCGGGTTGGACGGGGAGACGAAGATCATCGCCTTGGTCTTCGGCGTACGAGCCGCCTCGAGCATCTCGACGGTGGCCTTGAAGCCGGTGGTCTCGTCGCACACGACGGGGACCATGGTCCCGCCGGCGAGACCGATCGGCTCGGGATACGTCGTCCAGTAGGGCGCGGGGACGATGACCTCGTCACCATCGTCCACCAGCGTCAGGAGCGTCGCGTAGACGGCGTGCTTCCCGCCGTTGGTCACGAGTACCTGAGAGGGTTCGACCTCGAGTCCGGAGTCGCGTCGCGTCTTCTCGGCGATGGCCTCCTTGAGTTCGGGGAGCCCTCCCGCCGGCGTGTACTTGTGGTTCCTGGGATCACGACAGGCCTCGACGGCGGCCTCGACGATGTGTCGGGGTGTGGGGAAGTCGGGCTCGCCGGCACCGAATCCGATGACCGATTCGCCGGCTGCCCTGAGCTCCTTGGCCTTGGCGGTGACGGCCAGGGTCGCGGACGGGGCAATGGCAGCGACTCGACGGGAGATGGGGGATGTCGACAAGAGATTCGCTCCAGATCGGGGACTCCCGCGATAGTTGCACGTCGATGGCCACGAATACGCCCGACATCCGGATCCCCGACGACCTGAAACCCGCCGACGGCCGCTTCGGCTCGGGGCCGTCCAAGGTCCGTCCCGAGCAGATCCAGGCCGTCGTCGACGGGTCCACCGAGATCATGGGTACCTCGCACCGCCAGGGACCGGTCAAGTTCGTCGTCGCCTCGCTCCGGAACGGGCTGGCAGAGTTGTTGCAGTTGCCCGACGGCTACGAAATCATCCTCGGCAACGGTGGCACCCATGCCTGTTGGGACGGCCTGGTCGCCGGCTTCATCGAACAGCGCTCGCTCCACGCCACGTTCGGCGAGTTCTCCTCGAAGTTCGCCAAGGGTGTTGCGGCCGCGCCGTTCCTCGACGATCCCGTGCTCGTCGAGTCCGAGGTCGGCACCCATCCGACCGTGACCGCGGTCGACGGCATCGACACGTATGCGCTGACCCACAACGAGACGTCGACCGGGGTCATGATGCCGGTCGCCCGACCGTCGTCCGACGGCCTCGTCGCCGTCGACGCGACGTCCGCCGCCGGCGGCCTCCGAGTCGACCTCTCGGCGTGCGACATCTACTACTTCTCGCCCCAGAAGGCCCTCGCCTCCGACGGCGGACTCTGGATCGCCGCGGTGTCCCCGGCTGCGATCGCACGGATCGAGTCGCGAGCGATCGCCGGCGACCGCTGGATCCCCCCGTTCGTCGACTTGAAGGCCGCGCTCGACAACGCTCGCAAGGACCAGACGCTCAACACGCCGGCACTGGCGACGCTCATCATGGCGGACAACCAGGTCCAGTGGTTCTGCCATCAGGGCGGACTCGACTTCTCGGCCGGCCGTTCCGAGGCTTCCGCCGCCCACCTCTATGGCTGGGCCGATGCGCACGACCTCGCGACGCCGTTCGTGTCGGACGTCTCGATCCGCTCCAACGTGGTGGCGACCATCGACTTCGACCCGACGATCGACGCCGCCGTGGTCGCCGCCGTCCTCCGCTCCAACGGGATCGTCGACACCGAGCCGTACCGCAAGCTCGGTCGGAACCAGCTGCGGATCGCCATGTTCCCGGCCATCGACCCCGACGACGTCGCCGCCCTCACCGGCTGCATCGACCACGTCCTGGCCGGCCTCTCGTGACTGGGCACGCCTGACCCGCTCGTACACTGCAGGTGTGGCAACGACCGACCCCCACCCGCAACCGACGGGCATCGATCTGCCCGACCACCTGGTCCTGTACGACGGGGTCTGTGGGCTGTGCGGATGGGCGGTTCGCTGGCTCATCGCCCACGACCCCCAGGAGCGACTGATGTTCGCGCCGATCCAGGGCGACACCGCGTCGGCAGCCGGGATCGAATGGGACGACGATGCGCCGCCGAGTGAGGCGAGCGTCATCTTCGTCGACTCCTCCGGACCGAACCGTCGTGTCGAACACCGGTCGCAGGCGATCGGTGCTGCGCTGCGGGCGGCGGAGGCCTGGCCGATCGCTCAGACCATGATCCGTCTCACGCCCCGTGCTCTGGCCGACGGGGTCTACCGCTTCATCGCCGCGATCCGGTATCGGATCTTCGGCAAGCACGAGGAGTGCCGCATCCCCAGCCCCGAGGAACGCGCTCGCTTCCTCCCTTGACGAGTGCAGCTAGCGTCCGTTTCCATGCCGACCGTCGACGAAGTGCGCGCCCAGCTGACCGCCCCCGGGGCGATGTTCGAGATCGTGGCCGAGACGGTGGACGGAATCGAGCTCCAGGTCTACAAGGAGCGCATGCCGAGCCTCCGCTCGATCCCCGAGCTGGCGCTACTGCGCGGTGACCAGACATTCCTCCACCACGGCGAGGACGTCTGGTCGTTCACCAGGTTCATCGAGACCGCCAACGGTGTCGGACGAGCGCTCCGTGAGGACGCCGGGGTCTCCCACGGCGACCGCGTGGCGGTCCTGAGCCAGAACAATCCTGAGTGGTGCCTCACGTTCTGGGGCGCAGTCACCGGTGGTGCGATCCTCGTCGGTCTCAACGGCTGGTGGAAGGCGGACGAGGTCGTGTACGGACTGCAGGACTCCGGGGCCAAGGTCCTCGTGGCCGACCGGAAGCGCTTCGAGCGAATCGCCGACCAACTCGACGAGTGTGTCGCCCTCGAGCGCGTGTACCTCATCGGCTGCGAGCCGTCGGACTTCGCCGACGCCGTGAGCGAGGCCAGCGCCGGCAAGCTCCACCGCTTCGACGAACTGACCGGTACGCCGACCGCAGAGTTCCTCGACACCGCGATCGACGAGGACGACACCGCGGTCATCTTCTACTCGTCGGGAACGACAGGGAAGCCCAAGGGCATCATGTCCACCCACCGGAACATGGTGGCCAATCTCCAGAACACCATCTTCAACACCGTCGCCGGCTCGATGGCCGGCGGCGGTGCCATCCCCGACGGCAACGGCTCCCAGACCGTGTCGTTGTTCACCTCGCCCCTCTTCCACGTCTCCGGCTGCCACTCCACCCTCGTCGTGGGGATGGTCGCCGGGCTGAAGCTCGTGATGCCGGTCGGCAAGTTCGAGCCGGCCGACGCCTTGGGCATGATCGAGAGTCACGGCGTCAACGTGTGGGCGACGGTGCCGACGATGATCTGGCGGGTGTGCGAGCACCCCGACCGCCACGACTTCGACACCTCGT
Organism: Acidimicrobiales bacterium; assembly: GCA_037968675.1. Classification (GTDB taxonomy): domain Bacteria; phylum Actinomycetota; class Acidimicrobiia; order Acidimicrobiales; family Salinilacustritrichaceae; genus Salinilacustrithrix. The sequence goes on from JBBKVY010000022.1 coordinate 11,212, forward strand.
CGGTGACCTCGGTCGCCTTCGGCGGTTCTCCATCTGCTGAAGAGCTGCAGCGAAAGATCCGAGACACCTTCCCCAACGTGAAGACGACCTCCAACGCGTACGGGCTCACCGAATCGTCGTCGGTTGCCACCGTCAACACCGGTGAGGGAGCGACGGCGAAGCCGACATCGGTCGGCCCTCCGGTTCCGACGGTCGAGATCCAGGTGATCGATGCCGCCGGTGATGCGCTTCCCCCCGGTGACGTCGGCGAGATCTGCATCAAGGGCCCGATCATCATGAAGGGCTACTGGAACAAGATCGAGGCGACGGCCGAGACGCTCGTCGACGGCTGGCTCCGCACCGGCGACATCGGTCATGTCGACGACGAAGGGTTCGTCTTCATCACCGACCGCAAGAAGGACATGATCATCCGCGGTGGCGAGAACATCTACTGCGTCGAGATCGAAGAACGCCTCGTCGGTCACGCAGACATCGCGGATGCCGCGGTGTACGGCGTCCCCCACCAGGAGCTCGGCGAGGAGGTCAAGGCGACGGTTCAGCTCGAGGCCGGGTCCTCGCTCACCGAGGCCGAGGTCAAGCAGTGGGTCGCCGACGGACTCGCCAACTTCAAGGTCCCCACGTATCTCGATCTCACCACCGAGAAGCTGCCACGCAACGCCTCCGGCAAGCTTCTCAAGAACGTGCTCCGGGGCGAAGGCGTCGTGAGTTTCGAGGAGACGATGTGACGTGGCGCAGGCTGCTGGTCGTCGGAGCCATCGGCCTCGCGATCGCGGCGTGCGGTGGCGAGTCAGCCGAGGAGTCGGTCGCCCGAGCCATCGCCGTGGACCTCCGTTCCGAGGAGGCCTTCGCCGACGACATCACGAACGACGAGGCACGCTGCGTCGGTGATGCGATCGTGGCAGACCTCGGCGTCGACGCCGCGCAGACCATCGGCCGCGACACGCAGGATCCCGCAGCCGAGGACGACGCCGATGCGACGCCGTTCGTCCTCGACGCACTCACCGGCGACGATGTCCAGGCGATCGGCGACGCGATGGAGACCTGTGTCGACGATCTCGACGACATCGTGGTGGACCTCGTCACGACCGGGATCCTCGAATCGCCCGACGACAATTTCCCGACCACCGCGGCCGAGGCCCGCTGCGTGGGCGAATCGGTGGCCGGGGAGATCGCGTTCGGTCGGCTCCTGGCCATCGGACTCGAGAGCGCCGACGCGAACGACCTGTCCGACGACGAGGCGATCGTGTTCGGGGCCGCATTCTCCGACTGCGTGGATCTCCGGGCGATCCTCTTGGACCAGGTGACAGAGAGTGGCGCCGATCCCGACGTCGTCAGTTGCCTCGACGAGCAGATCTCCGACGAAGCCATCGAGCTGTTGTTCGTCGACACCTTCGCCGGCGACGAGGCGTCAGCCGAGGGCGCGTTCGCCGAGGCGATCGACGCCTGTACCTGAGCGGGTCCGGGTCACTCCTGTGAGCCGCCGGCGGCATCTTGGACCGAGGTCTTGCCGGCGGAGATGAACGGCATCATGCCCCGAAGTTCCTTGCCGACCTTCTCGATCGGATGGACCTCGCCGGACTTGCGGAGTCGGTCGTAGTTGGCGCGGTCGCCGTTGGCCTCGTCGACCCATTCCTGGGCGAAGCTGCCGTCCTGGATCTCGTCGAGGACCTTGCGCATCTCGGCCTTCACGGCCGGCGTGATGATGCGCGGACCGCGAGTGAGATCGCCGTACTCGGCGGTGTCGGAGATCGAGTAGCGCATGCCGGCGATCCCCTCCTCGTACATCAGGTCGACGATCAACTTCAGCTCGTGGAGGCACTCGAAGTACGCCGACTCCGGCTGGTAGCCGGCCTCGGTGAGGGTCTCGAATCCGGCACGGACCAACTCGGTCAGGCCACCGCAGAGAACGACCTGCTCGCCGAAGAGGTCCGTCTCGGTCTCCTCGGTGAACGTGGTCTCGAGAATCCCCGCCCGGCCGCCGCCGATGGCGTCGGCGTAGCTGAGGGCGAGTTCCTTGGCCTTGCCGGATGCGTCCTGGTCGACGGCGATGAGGCACGGGACCCCTCCGCCCTCGGTGTAGGTACGGCGGACCAGATGACCGGGTCCCTTCGGGGCGATCATGATCACGTCGACACCCTCGGGCGCCTTGATCAGGTCGTACCGCACGTTGAAGCCGTGCGTGAAGCAGAGCGCGTCGCCCGAGCTGAGGTTCGGGGCGATCTCTTCGTCGTAGATCGCCTTCTGCTTCGTGTCGGGAAGCGTCATCACGACGAGATCGGCCTCGGCACAGGCATCGGCCACCGACAGGACCTTCAGACCGGCCGCTTCGGCCTTGCCCTTCGACGAGGAGCCCGAACGGATGCCGACCCGGACGTCGACGCCGGAGTCGGCGAGGTTCTGGGCGTGGGCATGGCCCTGCGAGCCGTAGCCGAGCACGGCCACCTTGCGGCCGCGGATCAGACCTTGGTCGGCATCGGCTTCGTAGTACACGGTTGCGGGCATCTCGGGGTCCTTCGTTCGGGAATCTTGCGGCCGTTTCAGTTGTGGGGTCGCCACAACGGCCGCATGTTTTCGTTCGGCGAGTGTGTCAGGCGGGTCGTTTGGGAACCGATTTGAGGCGCGGCGGCGTGCGCTCGAGCTTCGGGAGCGCGACCCGGCCGGTGCGCTGGAGCTCGACGATGCCGTACGGGCGCACGAGCTCCTCGACATCGTCGAGCTGGTCGGGGTGGCCGTGGACGGCCATCGACAGCTCGTCGAAGCCGACGTCGATGACCTGGCCGTCGAAGACGTCGACGAGCTCGATCACCTGACCCCGGACCGACGGGTCGGCCTTCACGGTGGCGATCATCAGCTCGCGCTCGACCGAGTCGGCCGGGTCGAGCTCGGAGATCTTCACCACGTTCACCAGCTTGAACAGCTGTTTGGTAATCTGTTCGAGCGGCGACGACTCGACGTCGACGACGATCGTGATGCGACTGAACCGCTCGTCGTCGTCGGTCGGGGCGACGGCGAGCGAGTAGATGTTGAATCCACGTCGGGCGAACAGTCCGGCCACCCGGGTGAGCACTCCGGCCTTGTTCTCCACGAGGACGACCAGCGTGTGGTGCCGGATCGGTTGTCGTGCACTCATCAGTCCGCCTCCGTGTTCGCGGCTTGGGTCGGGTGGACCATCACCGTCGAGTTCGACAGCCCGGAGGCGACCATCGGGAACACCTTCTCGGCCGCGTCGGTACGGAAGTCGATGACGACCGGCCGGTCGTCGATCTGGTTCGCCTTCTGGATGGTCGGCAGGACCTCCTCCGGTGCGTCGACCCGGAAGCCGGCGCATCCCATGGACTCGGCCCACATCTTGTAGTCGGGCACGTCCTTGCTGAGGAACACCTCGGAGTAGCGCTCGTCGTAGAACATCTCCTGCCATTGACGGACCATGCCGAGATAGCTGTTGTTGAGGATGGCGATCTTCACCGAGATCTTCTCGACCGTGGCCGTGACGAGTTCCTGCGCGGTCATCTGGAAGCAACCGTCGCCGTCGATGGCCCAGACCATCCGGTCGGGCATCGCCGCCTTCGCGCCGATGGCCGCGGGGACAGAGAACCCCATGGTCCCGAGCCCACCGGAGTTGACCCACGTGTACGGATACTTGAACTCCCAGTACTGGCTCGTCCACATCTGGTGCTGGCCGACGCCCGAGCACACGATGGTGTCGTCCGGGGTGTTGTCCCGCAACGTCTCGAGCACGTACTGGGGCTTCAGGAGTCCACCCGGCTCGGGCGCGTCGTAGTGGAGCGGGTGCTTCTCCTGCCAGCCACTCAGCGTCGACTTCCATGCACTGGAGTCCGCCAGGGATCGGCCACCGTCGAGCATGCCCTTGATCGTGGTCACCAGTTCCTCGATGATCAGACGGGCATCGCCCACGATGGGGACGTCGGGCGTACGGTTCTTGCCCAACTCGGCCGGGTCAATGTCGGCATGGATCACCTTGGCGTGGGGGGCGAACTCCTCGAGCTTGCCGGTGACGCGGTCGTCGAAGCGGGCGCCGAGGGTGATGAGCAGATCGGTCTTCTGGAACGACATGACGGCGGTGTAGTTGCCGTGCATGCCCGGCATGCCGAGACACAGCTCGTGGTCGTCGGGGAACGCTCCTCGCGCCATCAACGTCGTCACGACCCGGATGTCGGTGAGCTCGGCCAGTGCCTTCAGCGCCTCGGCTGCCCGTGCCTTCAGGATGCCGCCGCCGGCGTAGATGACCGGTCGCTCGGCCGCGAGGATGAGCTCGGCCGCTTCCTTGATCTGCCTCGGGTGGCCCTTGGTCGTCGGCTTGTAGCCAGGGAGTCCGGCCGCGACCTCCTCGTCGGTCGGCCAGTACCACTCCATGGCCGAACGCGGGTTGCTCGGGTCGACGATGTCCTTCGGGACGTCGATGAGCACGGGCCCGGGGCGACCGGTGGTCGCGATGTGGAACGCCTCGCGCACGACCCGGGGGATGTCGGCCGCGTCGGAGATGAGGTAATTGTGCTTGGTCACCGACATCGTGATGCCGGTGGTGTCGCACTCCTGGAACGCGTCGGAGCCGATCGCCGCGAACGCGACCTGACCGGTGATGCAGACCATGGGCACGGAGTCGAGATACGCGTCAGCGAGCGGCGTGACGACGTTGGTGGCCGCGGGACCCGACGTGACCATGCAGACGCCGGGCTTGCCGGTGACGTGGGCGTAGCCCTCGGCCATGTGGCCGGCGCCCTGCTCGTGACGGACGAGGACGTGGCGGATCGACGAGTCGATGATCGGGTCGTACACGGGGAGGATGGCGCCGCCCGGTAGGCCGAAGATGATGTCGACGCCTTCCAGCTCGAGGGCCTTGATGAGGGCCTGTCCCCCGTTGAGTTGCACGATCTTCTCCTGTGGTCGGTCTGGTCAGATGTTCGGTGAAAACGACGACGACCTCCCAGTCGGGAGGTCGGGGGCGCACGCGGACAATGGACGACGACGTGCGCTAGTTGGGTACTACCTCGGGTCGGCGAACGATCTGCACGGGGAGCAGTATCGCAGGACGAGCGGCGCGAGACAACCACAACACTCGCCTCGGTGGCTCAGACGCCGGCGACGTCCTTGAGCTCGTCGAGCGCGTCCTCGAGCAGATGGCAGAGATCCCACAGATCGGGGACGGCGTCACGGCAGGCGACGAGGCCGAAGTCGCACCGGCCGTTGTAGGACATGATCGTGATGTTCAGGCCCTGCGTGTCTGCGATGGCCGAGACCGGGATGTAGGTCAGCATCTCGGCCCCACCGGCGTAGAGCGGGAACTGCGGGCCGGGCACGTTCGAGATGATCACGTTGAAGGGTGGGTCGATGCGGTTTGCCAGCGCGGTTCGGGCCATGACGCGGGACGCGCGCGCCGCGATCGCCGGTGGCGCGAAGTCGGCGACCTCGGTCAACAAGTCGGCGGGCAGCGCGCCGAGGCTCTCCTTCGCTCGAGTGGTCTCGGCGTGGATGACCTCGAGCCGCTTGATCGGGTCGTCGACGTCGGTGGCGAGGGCCGCGAGCATGCCCGAGACCTGGTTGCCGTAGGTGTTCGTGTGGTCGTCGGTTCGGACCGAGACCGGGATCATGCAGCGCAGCGACTCCTCGGGAAGCTCCCCGTGCTTGTCGAGGTAGGCGCGGAGTGCGCCCGAGCACATACCGAGCACCACATCGTTCACCGTCACCCCGAGCGCCGTCTTGACCGCCTTGATCTCGTCGAGCGGAACCGCGGTGTAGGCGAACCGCCGGTGTGGGCCGATCTTGTTGTTGAAGCGGGTCGAGGGAACGGTGAACCCGCCGGTCTTGGAGATCGACGGCGGCTCGTCCTCGATGCGCCGCTCGCCCTGGCCGAAGAGTTGCGCCACCGGCCGCGGGAGCCGCTTCACGATGCCGGCGACGTCGACCGCCCGACCGATGGCCGGGAGCTCCCGGAGGGCGCGGACCACGATCCGGCCCTGCTTGTAGGGCTGGGTGGCGAGCGATGTCAGTCCTCGGATCAGCATCTGTTCCTGGGACGGCGCCGACTCGGGCTTCGGGAGGTCCGGGAGTTCGCGGGCTGGCGCATCGGGCTCGAGGTCGAGGATGTTGCCGAGCAGTTGCGCGCCGCCCACACCGTCGATCGCGGCGTGATGGATCTTCGTGAGCTGCCCGATCTTGCCGCCCTCGAGTCCGTTGATGACGTACAGCTCCCACAGTGGGCGGCTGCGGTCGAGTGGTCGGGCGATGAGCCTGGCAACCAACTCGGCCACCTGTTCCTCGTTGCCGGGCGGGGCAACGGCGGTCTCGCGGATGTGGAAGTCGAGATCGAGGTCGGCATCCTCGATCCAATAGGGATGATCGAGGTTGAACGGGACCTCGACGAGCTTCCGTCGCATGGGGTCCAGCAGCCCGAGCCGCTCACGGTAGAGCTCCCGGGTGGCGTCGTAGCCGCCACCCTCGGTGTCCTTGGGGTCGAAGATGATCAGCGACGACACATGGCCGAACGTCGTCGATGACTCCATGTACAGAAACGAGGCGTCGACCCCGGTGAGCTGCTGCATCGTTGTTCCCCTTCGAGCGGCGTGCACCCATCGTGGCCGATGGACACCGTGTCCGCCACTGGGCCCGCAACCGCGGCCGACGAGCTGCGTTGGCCAGGTCTACGAGTCGGTGGTCAACAGCGGGTAGGCGCCGTCCTCGTCGTGGGTCTCCTGGCCGGTGACCGGAGGATTGAACGTGCACACCATGCGCAGATCTTCTTCGGCGCGCACGACGTGCTGGTCGTGCTGATCGAGGAGGTAGATGGTGCCCGGGCCGATCTGGTGGATCTCGCCGGTGGCCTTGTCCTCGATGGTGCCCGTGCCCTCGATGCAGTACACGGCTTCGAGGTGGTTCTTGTACCACATGTGGGTTTCGGTACCGGCGTAGAGGATCGTGTCGTGCATGGAGAATCCCATGCCGTCGTCGGCCAACGAGAGTCGTCGTGACTCCCAGGTGTCGGCCTTGACGTCACGGTCGGTGCCGACGATGTCGGTGAGGCTTCGGACGATCACGGGTTCGTCTCCCGGTTCTGCTGCGCCGCGGCGTTGTCGGCGTCCAGGTGGGCGGCGTGCTCGGTCCGCAGATCCTCGACCATCTTCTCGTCGAAGTCGTCAGCGATCTCGTTGAGGATCTCGATGGCCCGGTCGATGGCCTCGTCGGTGACCACGAGCGGCGGGAGGAGCTTGATGACCTCGTCCTCTGCGCCGGCGGTCTCGATGATGAGACCGCGCTCGAAGGCACCTTGCGCCATCATCTGCGAGATCTCGGGCACGGATGCCTCGAGACCGAGGATCAGGCCGCGGCCACGCACGTCGGCGAACAGGCCAGGATGGTCGGACATCAGCTGTTCGAGACCGGCGCGGGCGCGAGCCGACTTCGCGTCGACGGTTTTGGTGAGCCGGTCGTCGGTCCAGAAGTGATCGAGCGCCGCGGTCGCGGTCACGAATGCGGCGTTGTTCCCTCGGAACGTCCCGTTGTGTTCACCCGGATCCCACACGTCGTGCTCCGGCTTCATCAGCACGAGCGCCATCGGCAGTCCGGAGCCGGCGAGTGACTTGGAGAGCGTCACGATGTCGGGGTCGATGCCCATCTCCTCCCAGGAGAAGAACGGACCCGTCCGGCCACAGCCGACCTGGATGTCGTCGATGATCAGGAGGATCCCGTGGCGCTTGCAGATGTCGTCGAGGCCGCGCATCCAACCGGCGGACGCCGGATTGATCCCGCCCTCGCCCTGGGTGGTCTCGACGATGACTGCGGCCGGCTCGTCCAGACCGCTGGAGTCGCCGGTGACCATGGTCTCGAGGACATGGAGGCTGTCGACGTCATCGCCGAGGAAGTTGGCGAACGGCATCGAGGTGGCGTTGCCGAGGGCGACGCCGGCACCGCCACGCTTCATGGCGTTGCCGGTGACGGAGAGCGAGCCCAGCGTCATGCCGTGGAAGCCGTTGGTGAAACCGACGACGCGATCGCGCCCGGTCACCTTCCGAGCCAGCTTGAGCGCGGCCTCCACGGCGTTCGTGCCGGTCGGGCCGGGGAACTGGAGCTTGAACTCCAGGTCGCGTGGCTTGAGGATGACGGCCTCGAAGCGCTCCATGAACGTGCGCTTGGTGGTGGTCGACATGTCGAGGGCGTGGATGAACCCGTTGTTCGACAGGTGCTCCTGCAATGCCTTGATCAGCACCGGGTGGTTGTGGCCGTAGTTCAACGCGCCGGCTCCGGCGAAGAAGTCGAGGTACTCCGTGCCGTCCTCGGCGGTCATGATGTGACCCTTGGCCGACTCGAACACGGTCGGCCACGAGCGGCAGTAGCCGCGGACCTCGGACTCGAGGCTCTCGAAGATCTCCATGGTTCTCACGTGCTTCCTGGGTTGCGATCTCGGGTGGTGGGAAATCAGTGGCGCTGGACCGGCCCGATGCGGAACCGGACCTCGGCGTCGTGGCCGGGCGGGAACGCATCCTCGGGAAAGAGGTCTTCGGTGGTGACGGGCGCGCCGTGGCGCTCACCGAACCGGCGGAACAATGTCTCCGACGCGACGTTGGTGGGTGTCACGGTGGCCTCGAGATGATCGAGACCGGTCCATTCGGCCAAGTGGTCGAGCAGCGACCCGGCGATGCCCCGTCGACGGTGGCGATCGTCGACGCCGATCTGCCAGACGAAGACCGTCTCGGGCTCGTCGGGACGGGCGAAGGCGGTCACGAACCCGACGGGAGTGGCGTCGTCGGCCTCGGTGGTCGCCACGACCATCGTGTCGGCGAAGTACTCGGCCCACAGGAGGTACGCATACGGCGAGTTCTCGTCGAGCCCGTTCGCCCGCGCCAGGGTCCACAGGGCCGACCCGTCCGCCATCCGAGGTCGTCGGAAGCGCAAGGCAGATCGATTGTCGTTGGCCGTCATCGATACCACGTCGGTTCCATTGCTACCGGCCTTTTTCCAGGAACACAAAGACGAACAACGTGACGCCGTTCACACCTCGTTCAGGCCTCGGTCACCGCACCCTTCTCGGCGCCGGCGGCCAGTCGGGCGTACTTGGCCAGCACACCCTTGGTGTAGCGAGGGTCGGGATGTTTGCGCGTGCTCCGGCGATCGGCGAGGACCGACTCGTCGACGAGGAGATCGATGGTGTGGTCTCGGACGTCGATGCGGATCCGGTCCCCGTCGTCGACCAGCCCGATCGGGCCGCCATCGACGGCTTCGGGCGCGACGTGGCCGATGCAGAACCCGTGGGTGCCCCCGGAGAAGCGACCGTCGGTGATGAGCGCGACGTCTCCGCCGCGCCCGGCCCCCTTCATCGCACCGGTGATCGCGAGCATTTCGCGCATACCCGGCCCGCCCTTGGGACCCTCGTACCGGATGACGAGTACGTCGCCGGCGTCGATCCGGCCCGCGAGCACGGCGTCCATGGCGTCCTGTTCACCGTCGAAGACGCGAGCGGGACCCTCGAAGTGGTCGAAGTCGATGCCGGCGACCTTGACGACCGAGCCCTTCGGTGCCAGCGACCCGGTGAGGATCGCCAGGCCACCGATCTCGTGGATCGGGTCGGACAGCGGGTGGATGACGTCGCCGTCCGGGGCGGGCGGATCGATGTCGGCGAGGTTCTCGGCCACCGTCTTGCCGGTGACCGTCAGGCAGTCGCCATGGACGAGACCAGCATCGAGCAGATGCTTCATGACGACGGGCACGCCGCCGATCCGGTCGATGTCGACCATGTGGTAGGTGCCATGGGGTTTCGTGTCGGCGATGTGCGGCACCTTCGCCGCGATCTCGTTGAAGATCGAGAGATCGAGATCGACCTCGGCCTCGTAGGCGATCGCCAGCAGGTGCAGGACGGCGTTGGTCGAACCGCCGAGCGCCATGACGACGGCGATGGCGTTCTCGAACGCCTCCCTCGTCATGATCTGTCGAGGCCTGATGCCCTTCTCGATCAGGTTCATCACCGCCTGACCGGACGCGTAGGCGAGGTCGTCGCGGCGACGATCGACCGCCGGGGCCGAGGCGGAGCCGGGGAGCGACATGCCGATGGCCTCGGAGACCGCTGCCATCGTGTTGGCCGTGAACATGCCTGCGCACGAGCCCTCGCCGGGGCAGGCGTTGCGCTCGATGGCGTCGAGCTCGTCCTGATCGATCGTTCCGGCCGAGCGGGCGCCGACCGCCTCGAACACCGAGACGATGTCGAGCGCCTGACCGTTGTGGTGACCGGGGAGGATCGATCCGCCGTAGAGGAACACGGCGGGCACGTTGAGACGAGCGGCAGCCATGAGCATGCCGGGCAGCGACTTGTCGCAGCCGGCGAAGGTCAGCAGCCCGTCGAACCGTTCGGCATGCATCACGGTCTCGACCGAGTCGGCGATGACCTCGCGTGACACGAGCGATGCCCGCATGCCCTCGTGGCCCATCGAGATGCCGTCGCTCACCGCCACCGTGACGAACTCGATCGGGAACCCGCCGCTGTCGCGTACGCCGACCTTCGAGCGCTTGGCGAGACGGTCGAGCGGGAGATTGCAGGGGGTCACCTCGTTCCACGACGAGGCGACACCGATCTGCGCCTTGCCCCAATCGTCGTCGGTCATGCCGATGGCACGGAGCATGGCGCGTGCCGGTGCCCGCTCCATCCCGTCGGTCACCTCTCGCGAGCGATGCTTGATGTCGACGGGGGTCGTGCTGGTCGCTTCGGTCACCGCGCAAGGGTAGACACCGCCCCGACCTCACGACACCACGCAATCCGCCCGGCCGTGCCAGGATCGGCCGGTGAGCGCACCCGGTACGACCCTCGGGACCCGGACCGGCTCGACGGGCTCGGGCGATGACGAACACGACCAGGCAACCATGGTGTTCGTGCACGGAGCATGGCACGGGCCGTGGTGTTGGGAGTCGTGGACCACCTCGGCGCGGCGAGAAGGGTTCTCGACCGCGTCGCTGACGTTGCCGGCCCACGATCGGCCGGGGAGCCGGAAGCGGATCTGGCCGAGCATGCGCAGCTACATCAGGCACGTCCGTGCCGTCGTGCAGTCGATCGATGGCCCGGTGGTGGTCGTCGGCCACTCCATGGGCGGCTACGTCACCCAGCGCGTGCTCGAGCGCGCACCCGAGAACCTGGTCGGCGCGGTGCTCGTGGCATCGGTCCCCCGACGCGGCCTCGCCGGACCGGTGGTCAGACTGCTCCGCCGGTCTCCTGGTCCGACGCTGCGATCGCTGCTCACGGCAGACCTGTACCAAGTGTGCGGTACCGAGAGGTTGACACGATCGGCGTTCTTCTCGTCGGCCACCGACGATGGCGTCGTACGGGCGTGTCATGCCCGGATCCAGAACGAGTCGTATCTGGCCTTCCCTCCGATGTTGCTCCGATCCACGCGACCTTCGCCGGTGGACCTCCCCGTCATGGTGTTGGCGGCAGAATCGGATGGCCTGTTCTCGGTCCGTTCACAGCGACGCCTGGCCAAGGCCCACGGGACCACGGTCCAGGTCGTTCCCGGCGGGCACGACGTCATGCTCGACGTCACCGCCGAGGGTGCGCTCCACCTGGTGCTCGACTGGGTCCGTCAGACGTTGCGCTGACGAATCGATCCTGGCCGACCATGGGTCCCCACGACCGCGAGATCGCGCGCCTTGCGATCCCCGCCCTCGGGGCGCTCGTGGCGGAGCCGCTGTATGTCCTCGCGGACACTGCAGTCGTCGGCAACATCGGCACCGACGAGCTCGCGGGCCTCGCCGTCGCATCGTCGGCACTCCTGTCCGGCTACGCCATTTTCATCTTTCTCGCGTACGGCACGACGGCGGCAGTTTCTCGGCTGCTCGGCGCCGGTCGTGCGGACGACGCGGCCGCGCAGGCGATCCAGGGACTGTGGCTCGCGTTGGGCATCGGCGCGGCCGTCATGGCCGTGGTGGTGGCGGCGCCCGGTCCCATCGTCGCGTTGCTCGGGGCGGAGGGGCCGGTTCGGACCAACGCCGAGATCTACCTGCGGGTCTCGGCGTTCGGGATCCCGGCCCAGCTCCTCACCTTCGCCGGCACCGGCTACCTCCGCGGGCTCCAGGACACCCGGACGCCACTGGTCGTCGCCGTCGTGGCCGCGATCGGGAACCTCGTTCTCGAGATCGTGCTCATCTCGGGATTCGGGTTCGGCATCGGTGCTTCCGCCTTGGCGACCGTCGCCGCCCAGGTCCTGACGGCTGCGGTGTACGTCGGCATGATCGGTCGTGCGGTCGCCCGACGAGGCGTGTCGTGGCGACCCGATGTTGCGGAGATCCGCGGACTCGGACGTACTGGCGGCGACCTCCTCGTCCGCACCATGGCGCTGCGCGGCTCGCTGACACTGGCCACTGCCGTCGCTGCCCGCATCGGAGCGACCGAGGTCGCGGCCCACGAGATCGCGTTCGCGGTGATGAGCCTGCTGGCCCTGGCGCTCGACGCGATCGCCATCGCGGGTCAGGCCCTGATCGGTCGCCATCTGGGCGCCGGGGACCCGGCCACCGCCCGCGCGGCAGGACGGCGGATGCTCGAGATCGGCGTCGGCGCCGGCGTCGTCTCCGGACTGCTCGTCCTGCTGGTCCGACCGGTGCTCCCCGATCTGTTCAGCAACGACGCCGACGTCGTCGCGCTCGCCGGGTTCCTGCTGCTGTGGGTCGCCGTGCTCCAACCGCTCAACGCCCTGGCGTTCGTGCTCGACGGACTGCTGATCGGTGCCGGTGACATGCGGTTCCTGGCGATCGCGATGGTGGGCGCACTGGCGTGCACCGTGCCGTTCGCCGCCGCCGTCCTGCTACTCGATCTGGGAATCGGCTGGGTGTGGGCGACGATCGGCGTCCTGATGGCCGTACGCGGCGTGTCGTTGTCGTTCCGCTGGCGGTCCGGCGCCTGGGCGGTCACCGGCGCCGAGCGTTGACCACCCGGACGACGACCGTTGCCCCCGCAGCCGCCCAGACCACACTCCAGGCGATGAGGAGCGATGCCGTGTAGTTCCGCGAGAGGAACGATGCCTCACCCTCGGTGATGCCGTATCCCCGGACGAAGGGCCACGAGACCAGGCCAATGACACCGGAGGCCACCAGCGCGGCCTGGACGGGTCCGATCGCGACCTTCGGCACTGCCCGGAGCACGAGCCAGCCGAGGAGGCACACGACGGGGGCGACAACGAGGTCGTGGACCACGGCACCGCCGACGAAGAAGGTGAGGAAGCTGGTGAGTTGGACGTCGGGAAGGTGGTCGTACGCACCGCGCAGCCCGTAGGCGATGATCGGTGCCGAGAGGACCAGGCCGATCCAGAAGCCCCGGGTGTACGTGGGCTTCGGCTCGTCGCTGGCGAGGAAGGCCTTCATGACACCCGCACCTCCGTGACCCACTTGGTCTGGTTCACGCCCGGACGATTCGGGCCGATGAGACGGACGGGGAATCCGTGGTCGATGTGCAGTTCCTCCCCGTTGATCTGGAGGGCGAGAAGCGTGTCGGGGTCGCTGGCGTGGCGCTGGTTGACGAACGACGAACGGAACCCGCCGCCCTCCTGCAACGAGATCACGGTGCAGGAGGTGTCGTCCGGCGCGCCGGCCATGGCGAGCAGATCTCGAACCCGGATGCCGGTCCATCGGGCCGACTTGCTCCATCCCTCGACGCACGCGATGGGGAGCTCGGCCTCATGTTGTGGCATCGCCCGCAGCTCGTCGAGGGTGAAGCTGCGTTCTCGGTTCACCGAGCCGGTCACCGTCAGCCGGTAGTCGGGCGACATCGCCGCCTCGGTGACACCGCGCCGCCCCGCCGAGGAATTGACCGGGAATCCCTGTGGACCCTTGGAGAGATCTCGTGGTGAGAACAGGCCGAGGGGACGGAACGGCGAGATCGACTGCGACTCGACTGACGCCGCGAGGAACAGCGCCACGCCTGCGACCGACGCGAAGAAACCACGACGGCTCAGACCGCCGTCGGAACGGTCGGTGTCGGGGGCACCGCCCCGACGCAACACCTCGCGGGTGGTGGCGATCTTGGCACCGACGTGGGCCACCAGTCCGCCGATGGTGATCCACGCCGCCCAGTAGTGCGCGGCCACGAAGCCGAAGTCCCAGGGGTACCAGGCTGCGACGTTGCTCACACCGCTCATCAACAGGAACAACGCACCACCGACGAGAGGCAGCAGCGACGCGCGCTCGATCAGATGGGGCAACGACGCCACGGGTGGGAGGCGGAAGAACTTGGGCAGCACCGTCCAGAGCTTGGCGAGGAGCAACGGGATCGAGAGCACGCCGGTGAAGACGTGGGCTGCCTGGCTGACCCGGTAGAGCCCGGCGGGTCGGGCCGGGAACGCGACGATCGGATCGGTGCTCTGAGCCCAGTGGGAGAACAATCCGGTGGCGAAGCAGACGGTGAAGCTGACGCCGAGCGCGATGCCCAGGATCGCCGCGGTCCGTTCGTCGCGGAGCGGCGAGGCGGGCCGGTCCTCACCACCGGTCCCCTTCCGAATCACGTCCGGCCATTCGATCGTGGCTGCCATGTCCGGTGAACCTACGGACCGAGCGATCCGAACGGGGGCGATGCCCTCGGCGCTTCACCGCTTGTTCAGAACCTCGGGTGGTCGTCGCTCCTGGAGCAGCTGGTCGACGATCTTGCCGTCGGCCTGGCCCTTGGTCTCGCGCATCACTTGGCCGACGAAGAAGCCCTGCATCTTGGCGTCGCCGTCGCAGAAGCGTCGCCATTCCTCCGGGTTGGCCCCGATCAGACCGTCGATCAGCGACGCGAGCTCTGTGGTGTCCACGACCTCGTAGCCGCGGGCCGCTGCGATCTCGGCCGGGGGACGGTGACTGGTCGCCATGTCGGCGAGCACCTGCTTCGCCTGACTCGCGGAGACTTCACCGGCCGACTCCATGGCGACGAGTGCGGCGAGATCGGTCGGATCGATCCCGTCGGCACCGTCGAGCGCCAGATCGTTGACGGCGCGGGTGAGGGTGCGATCGGCGTCGGCGCCGGCATCGACCGCCCCGGTGACGAGGTCGTCGAGACCGCGCTCGACCAGGATCGCGACGCGTTCGTCGGCCACGTCGGTGCCAGTCGCCTCGGCGAGCGACGTTCGGCGCTCGGCCGGGAGCGCGGGCAGCGCGGCGTCGATGTCGGCCACGGTGGCGTCGTCCGGAGCGATCGGCACGAGATCGGGTTCGGGGAAGTACCGGTAGTCCTCGGCCTCCTCCTTGGATCGGAGGGTGTGGGTCCGGCCGTCGTCCTCGTTCCAGTGACGCGTCTGCTGGACCACCCGTTCGCCCGACTCGAGAAGGTCGATCTGGCGGCGGGCCTCGTAGTCGATGGCCCGGCCAAGCGAACGGATCGAGTTGAGGTTCTTGATCTCGCAACGCGTGCCGAGCGGCGCGTCCGGCATGCGGACCGACACGTTGGCGTCGACCCGCATCGACCCTTCCTCCATCTTGGCGTCGGAGACCCCGGTGGCCACGAGGACGGCGCGGAGTTCGGAGACGTACGCCTTCGCGTCGTCTGCCGTTCGGAGGTCGGGTCGAGACACGATCTCCACCAGCGGGACCCCGGAGCGGTTGTAGTCGACAAGCGAGTATCCGGCGTCGAGGATGCGGCCCTTGGTCGACGAGCCGGCACCGCCGACATGCGTCGACTTCCCGGTGTCCTCTTCCACGTGCGCCCGCTCGATGCCGATCCGCGTGCCGTCGGGGAGGTCGAGGTGTCCGTCGACGTTGAGCGGTTGGTCGTACTGCGAGATCTGGTAGTCCTTCGGCATGTCCGGGTAGAAGTAGTTCTTCCGGGCGAAGACCGACGGGCACACGGTGCAGTGGAGGGCCCGTCCGAGGATCATGGCGAACTCGATCGCCCGCCCGTTGAGCACCGGCATCGAGCCGGGGAGTCCGAGGCAGACCGGGCAGATGTTGGTGTTGGGTTCGTCGCCGAAGCGGTTGGGGCAACCACAGAAGAGCTTCGTCGTCGTGGCCAGTTCGGTGTGGACCTCGAGCCCGATCACCATCTCGTAGCCGTGGGGCAGCGCGGGGCTGCTCATGTGGCGGCCTCCTCGATCGCCGCCGCGACCCGGAACATCATCGGTTCGCCCAGCGCCGGGGCCATCACCTGGATCCCGACCGGGAGGCCGTCAGCCCCACTGCCGAACGGGACCGACATGGCCGGGTGCCCGGCGAGGCTCGATGGGACGGTAGACACGTCGTTCCGGTACATGGCCATCGGATCGGCGGTCTTGTCGCCGAGCCGGAACGCCACGCAGGGCGAGCTCGGGCTGATGAGCGCGTCGTAGCTCTCGTACGCCGATTCGAAGTCGCGGATGATGGTGGTGCGCACCTTCTGTGCCTTGCCGTAGTACGCATCGAAGTAGCCGGCGGAGAGGGCATAGGTACCGAGCATGATCCGTCGCTTCACCTCGGCGCCGAAGCCGGCCGTTCGGGTGGCGTCGTACGTCTCGGGCATCGAGCTCCGCTCCTCGCGCAGACCGAAGCGGACCCCGTCGAAGCGGGCGAGGTTCGACGACGCCTCGGCCGGGGCGATCAGGTAGTAGGCCGAGAGACCGAACACGGTGGCGGGCACCGAGACCTCCTCGACGGTGGCCCCGGCCGCAGCGAGCGAGTCCGCAGCTTCGCGCGTCCGGGCAGCGACCTCTGGTTCGACCCCGTCCCCGAGCAGTTCGGTCACGACACCGATGCGTAGTCCGTCGACGCCACGGCCGAGCTCGACGCCGAGAGGCGGAAACGCCTCGGGGATCGAGGTGCTGTCACGCCGGTCGTGGCCGGCGACGACCTCGATGCACAGCGCTGCGTCGGCGACGTCCGTTGCGAACGGTCCGATCTGGTCGAGGCTCGACGCGAAGGCGATGAGCCCGTACCGGGACACCCGACCGAATGTGGGCTTCACGCCGACGACCCCGCACAGCGCAGCCGGCTGGCGGATCGACCCGCCCGTGTCCGATCCGAACGAGACGGAGGCGAACCCTGCGGCAACCGCCGCCGCCGAGCCGCCGGAGGAACCACCCGGAACACGGGTCGTGTCGACAGGATTCCGAGTGGCGCCGAACGCAGAGTTCTCGGTCGACGAACCCATGGCGAACTCGTCGAGGTTGGTCTTGCCGACGATGGTGGCGCCGGCGTCGGCCAGCCGCTGGATCACGGTCGCGTCGTAGGGCGGTCGCCACTGGCCGAGGATGTGCGACGAGCAGGTCGTCGGCACGCCCCGGGTGCACAGGTTGTCCTTGACCGCGACGACGACGCCCGCGAGTGGGCCAGGGTCTCCGCCGGCTGCGATGGTCGCGTCGACCGCTTCGGCACTGCGACGCGCCTCGTCGGCCATCACGTGGTTGAACGCGTGGATCTCTCCCTCGCGGGCGTCGATCCGCGCCAGGTGCTCGTCAAGGATCTGCACGGCGGAGCGATCGCCGGCCCGCACGGACGAGGCGATCTCCCGCGCAGTCACGGGGCCTCGCCGAGCACAGGCGGGACCCGGAACATGCCCGCTTCGGTCGCGGGCGCCTCACCGAGGACCTCGTCGCGATCGACGCCGGGCGTCACCTCGTCGGCTCGGAACACGTTGCGGAGCGGGTACGGATGATGGGTCGGCGGCACGTCGTCCAGATCCAGCGCCTCGACGTCGCGAGCATGCTCGAGGATCGAGCGGAGCTGACCGGTGAAGGCCTCGAGCTCGTCGTCGGTCAGGGAGAGCCGCGCGAGGGCCGCCACCTTGGCGACATCGTCGGTCGTGATCGGCGTCGGTGGCGCAGTCGGGGTTGTCTCGGGCACGACAGGTGAGCCTACGAGATCACCCCATCGTGGTCAGAAGCCGTCTCGACTAGAAGCCCTGCGAGACCGACACCGCAGCGGGACCGAGGATGACGATGAACAGTGCGGGCAGGATGCAGAACACCAGCGGGAAGGTGATCTTCACCGGGACCTGCATGGCCCGTTCCTCGGCCCGGGCCCGGCGACGGTCACGGAGCTCGAGGGCCTGCAGCTTGAGGATGTTGGCCAGCGGGAAGCCGTGCTTCTCGGCCTGACGGACTGCGGTGACGAACTGGCGCAGGTCGGCCACGTCGGTACGATCGGCGACGGCCTGGAGCGCCTCGCCCCGCGACAGGCCGAGCTGCATGTCGTTGACGGCCTTGAGCAACTCGGTCGTGAGCACGCCGCGACCTTCCTGCCCGGCTCGGAGCAGCGCGCCGTCGAAGCTCATGCCCGCCTCGACGGTCACCTTGAGCTGGTCGAGGACGTCGGGGAGTTCGTTGGTGATCGCCTTGCGACGATCGTCGGCCATGCGCTTGATCTTCGCGTTGGGACCCATGGTGAACAGGGCGACCACCAGCCCACAGACCATGAGATTGGTGCGGGTGGATCCGGAGTTGGTCAGGTAGAAACCCGAGAAGGCGACACCGAAGACGAAGCCGGCCGCCTGCAATCCGATGATGATCTCGGGTCGCCAGCGCTTGTCGAGATCCGCCACACGGAGGGTGTGCGCGGTCGCGTCGAGCACGCCGTGCGGGAGAAACCGGTTGATGACCTTCGAGATCGCGGCTGCGATCGGCTCGAAGATCCGTTCGGCGGCCGAACGTTCGAGCTCCATGGCCCGAGACGTCGGGACGACGTCCTCGGGGTCGATCCCGATGGCGATGACCTGCGGATCGGGCTTGAGTGCCCACGCCGCGAGCGCGACGCCGAGGGTGACGATGAGTGCGGCGAGCCAGACGATCATGACGTGCTCCAGGATTCGAGACGTGCGGGGAGAGGCATCGGATGCGTCATCATCAGAACTCCGGGTTCACGAGCTTGCGCAGCCAGAGGCCGCCGATGGTCAACATCGTGAGGGCGACGCCGACCATGACGTAGCCGATACCCGAGTTGGTGAGCGGCTCGATGTAGTCGGGATTCGAGACGAAGATGAAGCCGGCGAGCCCGAAGGGCAACACGAACAGGACCAGGGCCGAGATCTTTCCCTCGGCCGTCAGCGCGTCGACCTGGCGCTTGATCCGCACCCGTGCTCGGATGGTCTCGCCGACCTGTTCGAGGATCTCGGCCAGGTCGCCACCGACACTCGCCTGGATCTTGATGGCGTCGACGACCCAGTCGAAGTCGGGCGAGTTGATGCGCAGCGACATCGCGTCGAGCGCATCCTCGAGGCTCCGTCCGAGGCGAGTCTCCATGACGACTCGGGCGAACTCGTCCGACGTGGGCGAATCGGTCTCACGAGCGACGGAGTCGATGGTCTGGCCAAGGCCGTAGCCGGCCGTGAGCGAGCCGACCATCAGCTGCAAGGTGTCACCGAGCTGGCGCACGAAGATCTTGGTACGCCGCTTGGTGAGGTACTTGAGCGTGAGCGGGATGCCGAGGAACGGCACGGCGAGGGCGAGCAGGAAGAACGGGATGCCGAACAGCACGACGCCCACGAGCAGCGATGCAATGGTGAGCGCGGCGCAGGCCACGACGAACTCGTTGGACCGGACGGCCAGACCGGCGCGGTCCAGGGTGTCATCGAGCGAACGGCCTCGGTCATTGGCCTCGAGCATCTGCGCGGACAGACCTTCGAGCCGCTCCTGCATGCCGCTGACACGGCGCTTGCGCTCTTCCTTGCGGGCCACACGATCCTGGCTCCGTTCCTCACGCCGCTCGACCGCGCCGTCCGAGTTCCGGAGACCCGTGAAGAGAAGGAACGCACCGACGCTGACGAACAGCGCAGCGGCGATCGGGACGAGACCCGAGGAGAAGATGCCCGCACTCCCGACCGTTCGGGAATCGGTCGCGACCTCGGGAACGAACTGGCGCACGGTCTCGTGGTCGAAGTCCGTGGTCACCGACTGTGACGGGTCCGAGGCCAGGGCGATGCCGAGCGATGCCGACTCTCCCTCGGAGTCGGAGCGCCAGCGGATCTCATAGAGGTTGCCGAGCCCGGTGGCCACGTCGCGCAATGCGCCGGTGAACCCTTCCGCGTCGTCGACCGTGAGCACCTGTCCGCCAGCGGCCTCGCCCATCGCGGTGAAGGTGTCGGCGTTGTAGCCCGAGCCCTGGAGCGCGACGAACGACGTCTTCACGTCGGATGCCGAGAAGCGCGTCACCGTGTCGTCGAGTGTCCGAGCGCTCACCGTGTCGTCGCCGTCAGCGAGGACCACGAGCGCACCGGTCCCGCCCTGCGCATCGAGCTGCGCGAGGCCCAGTTCGATGCCGTCGTGGAGTGCGGTGCCGCCGGCGGCGATCAAGCCGTTGACGGCATCGAGTGTGACCGGTCGATCGGTGGTGAAGGTGCTCTGGAGGACCGCACCGTCACCGAAGCTCACGACCGCGACGGGAACACTCTCGGGGAGGGTGCCGAGCAGTTCGTTCACGGCGGCCTTGGCCTGGTCGAGCGGCTCGCCCTGCATCGAGACGGAGACGTCGAGCGCGAGGACGACGTTCAGCTCATCGCCCCGGATCCGCACCACGTCGGGCGAGATCTCCGCACCGTCCTCCAGCACCTGGAATGCCTCGTCGAGTTCGCCGGTCACCGCCGGGCCGGAGACGACGGCACGCACCAGCGGGAAACTGGTCGCGTCGACACTCTCCAACACGAGGTCGTCACCCGCCTGCGCGCCGGCGAAGGCGGCCATCGGTCCGGCCAGCATCGCTGCCAGCACTATCGTCGCAGCGACGATCCGCGCAGGGGCGCGACCGGTCGAGTGGGCTCCACGGAATCGGATCATTGGTCTCCTCCGAAGATGCGTTCCTCGAAATCGATGCCCATGTCGTGGATGTGTTCCACGAACACGGGTCGGTAGCCAGTGGGCTTGAGGGAGCCGAGTGCCCGGCCGTCGGCGTCGAATCCCGGCGAGTGGTCGAAGTCGAAGATCGGGGTCACCTCGATCTCCTCGTTTCGAACTCGTCCGATCTCGCAGATCTGCGTCACCCGGCGTGAGCCGTCTCGGAGACGGCCGATCTGGACCACGACGTCGACGGCACCGGCGATCTGCTGGCGGATGGCGGCCATCGGGAAGTCGATGCCGGCCATGAGCACCATCGTCTCCAGCCGGGTCATGGCGTCGCGCGCCGTGTTCGCGTGCAGGGTCGAGAGCGAGCCGGCGTGGCCGGTGTTCATGGCCTGCAGCATGTCGAGTGCTTCGCCGCCGCGGCACTCGCCGACGACGATGCGGTCCGGCCGCATGCGAAGGGACGTGCGGACCAGGTCTCGGATCGAGATCTCGCCCTTGCCCTCGGCGTTGCCGGGCCGGGTCTCGAGTCGGATCACGTGATGCTGGCGGAGCTGCAGTTCGACGACGTCCTCGATCGTGACGATGCGGTCGGCCTCCGGGATGAAAGACGACAACACGTTGAGCAGCGTCGTCTTTCCGGAACCGGTGCCGCCGCTCACGAGGATGTTGAGCTTGGCGTGGACGCAGGCGGCGATCATGTAGAGCGATTCGATCGACGCGCTGGAGTTCTCGATCAGGTCCTCGGCCGTGAAGCTCTTCGCGGCGAACTTGCGCACCGTGAGCGACGAGCCATCGACTGCGAGCGGGGGAATCACCGCACAGACACGGGAACCGTCGGGCAGACGGGCGTCGACCATGGGCGACGACTCGTCGATGCGACGACCGAGCGGGGCGACGATCCGGTTGATGACCTTCCGCAGGCTGGTCTCGTCGTTGAACCGGATGTCCGCCTGGGTGAGGCGACCGTTCTTCTCGACGTAGATCGACTTCGTGCCGTTGACCATGATCTCCGACACACTCGGATCGGCCAGGAGGGGCTGGATCGGCCCGTAGCCCAGGAGGTCGGCGTTGATGACGTCGACGAGACGCTCTCGCTCCTCGGACGACAGCGGCATGTCCTCCGCTTCGAGGACCTTCGACATCTCGGCAACGGCGAGCTTCTTGAGCTCGTCGTCGTCCATGTCGGGGTCGCCGACCCGGTTGCCGAGCGTCAGGAGCAGCGCGTCCTGGACCTTGGCCTTGAGATCGGAGAACGTCTCCGACTCGAGCAGTGCCGCCGTCATCTTGACGTCGGCGATGTGCGACTCCTCGGAGGCGGGACCCTCGAGCAGGGACAGATCGAGTGGTCCCGCTGCCTGCTTTACCCGTTCGCCCAGTTTCACTGTTCTCAGGCCTTCCGCTTGAAGAGACGGCGACCGCTGGTCGGCACGCCGGGGTCGGCGATGGCCACACCAGGGGTGGCGAACAGCGCGGCGAGCTTCTCGAACGACTTGACGAGCACGTCGTTGCTCCGCGATTGCATGACGGGCACACCACCGTTGGTGGCCTTGACCAGGTCGATCGAGCTCGGCAACCGGACGTCGATCACTGCGCCGACGGTCCGCTCGATCTCCTCGGTCTCGAGACCGACCTTGGCGTCGGAGCGGTTGAGGAGGAAGTGGCGGGTCGCGTCGGTGAGCCCGACCACGTCGAGCGCTTGGAGCGCCTTGGCGAGACCCTGGATCGAGGGGCGTTCGGTTGCGCACACCATGACGACGTCGGTACTGACATCGAGCGCCGACAGGACGCGCTCGGACAACCCGGGATCGGTGTCGACGATCACGAACTCGAACGACCGGTGGAGGACGGTGAGGGCACCGACGATGTGCACGGAGGTGACGTCGTCGGCCTCGGCCGGTGTGAGCGGCGCACACATGGTGTACATGCCGCTCGGGTGCGGCGTGAGTGCGAGCTTGAGGTTCGCAGGGTCGACCGGCCATCGGCGAGCGATGTCGCCGATGGTGGTCGTCGGATGCTGACGCAGCACGCTGGCCACGTCACCGAACTGGAGGTCGAGGTCGACGAGCACCACCTTGCGGGGATGCCTGGCAGCGAGTGCGACGGCGAGGTTCGTGGCCACCGTCGTCTTCCCCGACCCTCCCTTCGGCGAGAGGATGGTGATCACGCGGTGCGCAGGTCCTGCGCCGTCGGACGCAGCTGCTCCTCGGGCCGTCTCCTGGTTCGTCGCCTCACCACGAGCCGTCAAGGTGTCAGCTTCCATCTCAGCCGTAGATTCGGTCGGTGGTCTGGATGCCAGTTCCGGCTTCGCCTGCATCTGCGGGCTCGATCGCCAGCCAGACGTCGCCATAGCTCGAGGCGAACACGATCCGCTCCGCGGATGCGGCGTCGACGGCGAGCGTGACGAACAGCGAGCCGGCGACCGTCGGGGTGCGTTCCTCGGCGGTGGCGGTCCGGGTCGGGTCGGCCACGGGTGCGCCCTGGACGTTGGTGACCAGGATCTTGTGGAGCAGGAAGCCGGACGTGTCCGTGGCTGCGATGGCCGGGTCCTCCGTCTGGAGGCCGGTGAACGACGCGATGACACCGACGAGGTCACCCGGGCGAACGGTGCCGCCCACGGTGCGCACGCCGTCGAGCGGGATCGTGATCTCGAGCAGACCCTCGGGGACGCTCACCGATCCCCCGCCGCGGCCGACTCGGGCCTGGAGTGCGTTGAACTCCTCGGCGGAGACCAGACGGTTCTGGGTCAGTTGCTCGCCCGTGACCAGGTCCACGGCGACGACCATGCCGTCGGCGTCGGAGATGCCGGCCAACGCGCCCGCCGCCTGCACCTTGGTGGGCACGGACTCGATGCGGACGAACTGTTGCAGCTCGTTCGCGGCAGTCCCTGCCGGAACGTCCGCGTCGAGCACGAGCACGTCGACGAGTTCCTCGCCTGCGAGTGCCCGGTCCTCTGCCTTGTTGACGTACGTCACCAGCGCCAGGGTTCCCACCACGACGAGTGCGACGGCAGCAATGAGGCTCACACGCTTCTTCTTCACCAGATTCCCCTTTGGGATCGTTCGATTCGCTAGTACTGCATCGGCAGCCAAACGAGAATCTGAAGAAGGAATTTGACCTGCGCGGACGTCCCGCCGGGGCTCACCGATATGGGTCGTCGTCCTCGGGTGCTGTCCACCAGTCGAGTGGCGTCTCGACCGCCTCGTCGACGGGGTAGATGCAGTCGACCGGGCACGGATCGATGCACTTGTTGCACCCCGAGCACAGCTCCGGGATGATGATCACGTCCATCCCGTGGTTGAAGATCGCGCCGAACTGCGGTGGACAGTGGCGGATGCAGGTGTCGCAGTTGATGCAGATCGACATGTCGATGTACAGCGGCGCGTTCTTCCACTTCGGGTTCCGCTCGCGGTTCTCCATGCGTTCGACACGCGTTCGGGCAGCCACGGCCGGAGCGTACCAGTGGGTACGGCGTGCTTGACCACGGGGTCAAGGGGCGGGTTCACTTCACCTGTGTCCACAGTCCCCGGTCCAACGCTGGACCCTGATCGCCAGCTGACGGCGCAGGGGCGCGAGCGGAAGCAGCAGCTCATCGATTGCGCAGCCACACTCTTCGCCGAGCGCGGCTACTCCGAGACCCGGATCAAGGACATCGTGGAGGCCGCCGGTGTCGCCAAGGGCCTCTTCTACTGGTACTTCGACAACAAGGAAGCGCTGTTCTCCGAGGTCGCGACCGACATCCGGTTGCGTCTCCGCAAGCATCAGGGCGCGGCCATCGACCCCGCCGCACCACCCCTTCGGCGGATCCGCCAGGGCGCCGAGGCATCGGTCTGGTTCATGGCCGAGCACGCACACTTCTTCTCGTTGCTGGAGGTCGAGAACGACAAGGAGCTCGACCGTTCGCGCCAGAAGGGTACGAACCAGCACATCCGCGACGTCGAGCGAATGATCGAGGCCGGGCAGGCCGACGGCTCGATCGTCGACGAGAACCCGACGTTGCTGGCCCTCGGCGTCGTCGGGTCGGTCGGCTACTACAGCCACTATCACCGCACCGGTCGCCTCGATGTCGAGGTCGACGAACTCGCCCGCTACGTGGCCGCGAGTGTCGTCCGAACCCTGGCAGCCAACAGCGATGTGGCGTCGACGGCGCTGGCCTGACGGAGCGAGTGGCCGCAGCAACCGATCGATCGAGCGACACGATAGCGTCCGTTTCCAACTCGTTCGACCGAAACCCAGGAGCTGTCCGTGGCCACCTACCCCTTCCTGTCCGATGAATGGATCGCCGCCGCCAAGGCCATTCGTGAGGACAGTCCCGGTGCCGCAGTGCCCCACGTGATGAAGATGAACCTCGTCGTCACTGAGGTCCCCTTCGGCGACGCCGACATCGATGCCCACATGGACACCACCAGCGGGGTGCTCGAGATGGACACCGGTCACCTCGAGGGCGAGGACCTGACCGTGACGGTCGACTACGCGACCGCGAAGGCGATCTTCGTCGAGGGCAACCCACAGGCGGGGATGCAGGCGTTCATGGCCGGCAAGATCAAGGTGCAGGGTGACATGACCAAGATGATGGCCATGCAGACTGCCGCGCCGGACGAAGCCCAGCTCGAGATCGCCAAGAAGATCTCGGAGATCACGGGCTGAGCGACCGCCGGGTCAGCCCCGACGAGTTGTCGGCATCGGTGGATGCGGCTCCGCCGGCGCAGGGTCGTGGACCGGGTTCTCGTCACGGTTCTCGTCGCCGATGTCGTCCTTGGTGCTCGAGCGCACGAAGAAGGCGAAGACGAGCCCGATGAACGCCGCCGCCGCACCAACCAGGTAGGCATCGCGGAACGCCGCCGCCTCGCCGACGGAGGACTCGCGCGCCGCCTGTGTCGCCTGCATCACCTGGATGCCGACCACGACACCGAACTGGGTCATCATCTGCTGCATCGCACCCACGACTCCCAGATCGGTGTCGTCGACGGTGTTGGCGATGGCCGCGACGAGCGACGGCGCCGACATGCCCAGTCCGACGCCGGACAGTGCGAGCGACCCGACCACCACGAGGTCCGAAGAATCCGCGCCGAGCGTCGAGAGACCGAGCATGGAGACGAAGACGGCCAGGGCCCCACCCACGGCGGCGAATCGCTCACCGGTCCTGACCGCGAGGTAGCCGAACAGGGGCCCGGAGATCGCGAATGCAAGCGGTCGCGAGATCAGCAGCGAACCCGATTTCGTCTCGCCGTACCCGAACACACCCTCGAGGAGCAACGGAGTGATCACGAATCCGCCCATGTACGCGAAGTTGGTGAACACCTGCGTGAGGATGGGGATCGAGAAGTTGCGGCGCTGGAGGTAGGCCAGCGGCAGCAGCGGATCGGACGTGGTCGCCTCGACCCGGACGAACACCCAGGCCATCAGTGGCGAGAGGAGGAATCCCCCGACCACGATCGGCGAGGACCATCCGACGACCGGGCCACGGTTGACCGCGACGAGGAAGGAGGTCGCGGCGACGGCGAGTGAAGCCGCGCCGGCGAAGTCGAAGCGCACGGTCTCGATCCGCTCCGTCTCGGGCAGGACGGCCAGTGCCAGCAGGAGGCCGGCGATGGTGAGCGGGACCTGACCCGCGAAGATCCATCGCCAGCCGAACGCCTCGACGATGGGGCCGCCGGCCACGACCCCGATGACGGGACCACCGGCGGCGACCATCGACCAGTACCCCATGGCCTGAGCGCGCCGATTCCTGGGGAACAGCCGATTGATGAGGGCCAGGGACGTCGGCCCCACCGCTGCCCCGGTCGCGGCGCCGAGCACGCGGAATGCGAGCAGGCTGGGGGCGTTCCACGACAGCGCTGTGAGGGCGGCGAAGACGATCACGCATCCCATCGACCATGCGTAGACGCGACGCTGTCCTCGGAGGTCACCGAGCTTGCCGGCGCTCGGGCCGAACACGGCGAACGCGAGGATCGGGCCGGTGACCAGCCACGTGAGGGTGGACTCGTCGCTGCCCAGATCGCCGGAGATCCGGGGGATCGAGACGGACAGAATCGTGATGGTGAAGCCGACGCTGAACAATCCGAACAGCACCGTGCACAACACCAGCCAGGGGTAGTTCGACGACTGTTGGAGTCGATTCTGGAGGCGATCCCGGAACAACACCGGCCAGGCGAAGACCGCGACCTCGTCGACACCGGGCGCGTCGATGCTCAGCTCGTCGAGGTGATCGCGTGGCCCACTCACGTGTCGAAAGCCAATCCGGTGACCGTGCGGCAGCCGGGTGCCGGTCGGGTGTGGGACGGACGACGTGGCGGCGATGGAGTCTCGCCCCGACACCGGACCGGCCCGGGAGGGACGGCCGCCTCGTCACGGTGGCTGGGGATCACCGCGTCCGGCAGACCGTCCCACCGGGATCGGCCCGGCGTCGCGTCGATGGTATCGCCGGCCGCGGGTGCTGCGATGGGCGCGTGGCCACGTTCATCCACCGTTCGCGGTGAGCGGCGGGAACGCTCGCGCCAGGTCGTCGAGCGTCCAACGTTCCTCCTGTTCGATGCCCTCCGTGAAGTGCCAACCGTCCATGAGCCGGATGGTGCCGCCTTGCACGAACACGGTGCGCCCCGTGACCGTCGAGTCCGCCGACGCGAGATGCGCCACCACGGGAGAGACGTTGGCCGGGTCCCACACGTCGAAGCCGCCGCCGTCACGCGGTGCGGCCACCATCTCCGACAATCCCGGCGTCGCCTCGGTGAGGCGGGTCCGCGCGGAAGGGACGATGCAGTTGGAGCGGACCCCGTATCGTCCGAGCTCCTGGGCGCAGATCGCCGAGAACGCCGCGACACCGGCCTTGGCGGCGCCGTAGTTCGTCTGGCCAGGATTGCCGAGCAACCCCGACGTCGACGATGTGTGGACCACGCACGCAGGGCGTGGTGCGCCGGCCTTCGACTGCGTACGCCAGTACGCGGCCGCGAAGCGCGTCGGGACGAAGTGGCCCTTGAGGTGCACGTTGGTGACCTCGTCCCACTCGTCCTCCTCCATGTTGACCAATGCCCGATCGCGGAGGATCCCTGCGTTGTTGACGAGGACGTCCAGACCGCCGAACTCCTCGATCGCTGTCGCGACGAGCCGCTGTCCACCCTCCCAGTCGGTGACGTCGTCGTGGTTGGCGACCGCCTCGCCGCCGGCAGCTCTGATCTCGTCGACGACCTCGGATGCCGCGTCGCGCCCGTGCTCCCCGAGGTCGTTGATGACCAGCCGGGCGCCCTCGGCGGCGAAGAGACGCGCATGGGCACGGCCGAGCCCTCGCCCCGCTCCGGTGATGATCGTGATCCTGCCGTCGAGCGATCGCACGTCGGTCGGTCCCTTCTCCAAGCGTCCCGTCCGAACCATGCTGGCAGCACGACTCGCCGGTCAAGTCCGCGCCGACGCCGCCGTCACTTCTTGAGGAGCAGGTTCACCTCGCTGCCGCGGCGCACCGACTCGCCTGCCGCAGGGTCCGACTCGACCACCTCTCGGTTCCCGCCGCCCCCGACGAACTCGCCGAGCACGAGTCCCGCCTTCTCGAGCGCGGCCTCGGCCTCGTCCAGGCTCTTCCCCTTCAGGTCCGGGACGTCGACGACGTCGGGGCCCTTGCTGACCACGACGGTCACCGTCGACCCCCGGGGCAGTTCGCTGCCGGATTCGGCGGACAGACTGATCACCCGGCCCTTGGCGACGTCGTCGTCGAACTCCTCGACCTTCTCGGCCACGAGTTGGACGTCGTCGAGCAGTTGCTCCGCGGTGTCGAAGTTGGCGCCGTCCGGGATCTCGGGCACGACGCGCGGCGTCGGACCCTTGGACACCAGCAACGGCACCGTCTCGCCCTTGGGGAGGCTCGACGCCACTTCGCCGTCGGTGCCGATCACGTTGCCGTCGACGATCTCCTCGTCGAAGACGTCCGTGGTCTCGAGCTCGAGCCCGGCTTCGTCGAACTCGGCGGCGACCTCCTCGAGTCGTCGGTCCTCGATGTCGACTGGGACGTCGGTGAGCGTGTTCCCCTCCGAGACGACCACGACGAGCGTCTCGCCTTCCGCCAGCCGTTCTCCGGCGGGCGGCTCGGTCGAGACGATCTGTCCCGGTTCGGTGTCGTCGCGGCGGGTCTTCTTCTCGTCGATGGTCCAGTCGTTGTCGACCGCGATGAGCTCGATGTCGTCGATCTGCCGGCCCACGAGGTCCGGGATCTCGTGCGTCGGCGTGCGGAGCTGCTGGGCGAGGAAAAACCCTCCGGCCCCGAGCGCGACCAGGAGGAGCGCGGCCAGCACCCAGGGCCAGCGGCGGGATCCACCGGGCTCGTCGTCGACCCCGGCCGGCGGTCTGGCCGGCGGCCCTGCCACCGTCTCGGGGACGACACCGTCGGCCAGCGGCGGCAGCAGCGTCATGGTCTGATCGGCTTCGGCCGGCGTCACCGAGGCACGATCGGCCTCGGCCAACGCTCCCACCAACGGGAGCGGATCGGGCGCGGGCATCCGCTCGGACGCCGCGAGCAGGAGGATGCCGAGTTCCTCTGCGTCGGGCCGGTCGTCGGCACGGAGCCGTCCGGCCCGTTCGAGCGCCGGACGGAGTGGTCCGAGCTCGGACGGCACCTCGAGATCGTTGTCGACCCTCGCCATCAGCGTGCCGAGCGTGGTGTCGCTCGCGAACGGTGCCACCCCGGTCACGGCCTCGACCAGCAGGACGGCCAGCGCGTAGACGTCGGCCTTGCCGTCGAGGCGTTCGCCCCGGGCCTGTTCGGGAGCGGCGTAGCGAGCCGTGCCCATGACGGCGCCCTCGGGCTCGGTGACCGACGCCTCGGCGATGGCGCGTGCGAGGCCGAAGTCGGCGATGCGCAGCCGGCCCTCGGTGTCGAAGAGCAGGTTTGCGGGCTTCAGGTCACGGTGCACCAGACCGGCGTTGTGGGCGTAGGCGAGACCACGACAGACGTCGAGTCCGACCACGAGTGCCTGGGACGGGGTGAGCAGCTCGCCTCGACCGCCGGTCGCCGCGCTGAGGATCGCCCGGAGGCTGCCACCGGCGAGGTACTCGGACACCAGGTAGGGGACGTCGTCCTCACCCCAGTCGTGGATCACCACCACGTTGGGATGGCTGATCGCGGCCACCGTCCGTGCCTCGGTACGGAAGCGACGCAGGAAGCGGTCGTCGTCGGCCAGACCGGGCTGCAACATCTTGACCGCGACCTGGCGTCCGAGGTTCACGTCGTCGGCCAGGAACACCTGCGCGGAGGAGCCCGCGCCGAGGGGGGCGACGAGGCGGTAGCGGCCGTTGACGACGCGACCGACCTCGTCGGAGAGGCGGGTGGAGACCACGGATCAACGATAGGACCCCTCGGCTGGACCGCGGTGGAGGGCACGGTGGCATCCGGCACCCGCTGCACGCCGCCTGTGGAGATGCCCGAGCGGGCTGCGAGACTGCCCGAGATGGACCGATCCGCCACGGCGACGAACGTCAGCTACCCGACCCGTACCAAGATCGTGATCGTCGTCGTGCTCTTTGTCGCCATCGGGGGTTTCGTCCTCGCCGGCCTCAAGACGAGCACCGACCCCGAGGTCGACGCTGCCATCTCCGGCGCCGAGCCGCAGGCCCCCCAGGTGACGATCGCCAACGGCGTCGAGCGGCTGCAGCCGGGACGGGGCACCGAGGCGTTCGCCCAGGAGTCGATCGAGATCGACCTCGTCTCGGGCTGGCGGGGCGAGTTGGTGATCCAGCCGGACTCGGGCGACGCGATCCCGCTCCCGGAGGGTGAGGTGGAGTTCACGAGCCTCAACCAGCTCATCTTCGAGCCGGGCGAAGGCAAGACCATCGAACGCCTTCCTTCCGGTCAGGTGTGCGTCCGGGCCACCATCTGGGACCAGGTCCGTGGTCGGCCGGCGACCGAGCGCGTCGAGAGCTGGTGCTTCGACGTCACCTGAGGTCGGTGCTCACGGCAGCTCGCCAGTCGCCAACAAGTGCTCGAACGCCTGCTCGTCGAGGACGGGAACACCCAGCTCCTCGGCCTTGGTGAGCTTCGAGGCTCCCGGGCCCTCGCCGACCACGACGGCTGTGGTCCGCTTCGACACGCTGCCCGGTGCCTTCCCGCCACGGGACTTGATGGCGTGCTCGATCTCGTCGCGGTTGTAGTTCTCGAGGGTCCCGGTCACGACGACCGACAGACCGTCGAGCGTCTGGGCGACGTCGGCCCGCTCGGGACCGTCCACGTTGACCCCCGCCGACCGGAGGCGTTCGAGCATCGCCCGGTTGGGTTCCTGGGAGAACCATGCACACACCGTCTCGGCGATCTTGGTCCCCACGCCGTCGATCTCCGCGACCTGCTCGATGCCGTCGGCGGCGGTCGTCGCCGCGATGATCCGGTCGAGGTGGCCGAAGTGTGCCGCGAGTGCCTCGGACGCTGACGGGCCGAGATGGCGGATGTTGAGGCCGACCAGCAGATTGGCGAGTGGACGCTGGGTCGACTCGGCGATGGCCGCACGGAGGTTGTCGACCGAGGTCTGGCCGTAGCCCTCGAGCTCGAGGATCCGATCGAAATCGATCTCGTAGATGCTGGCGATGTCGGTCAGGATCCCGAGGTCGAGGAACAGCGCCACGCTGCGCTCGCCCAACCCCTCGATGTCCATGCTCCCACGACCGGCATAGTGCTCGATCGCGCCTTGGCGCTGGAACGGACACTCCGGATGGAGGCATCGCGTGTCGGACTCGTTGTCGGGTCGGACCAGCACGGACTCGAGCGGACACGGACAGGTGGTCGGGAACTTCCACTTGCGCAGGCCCTTCCGACGGGCTGCCAGCACCGGGCCGACGACCTCGGGGATGACGTCACCGGCACGACGGACGATGACCGTGTCGCCGGGGCGGACGTCCTTGGCCTCGACCTGGTCCTGGTTGTGGAGCGTGGCCCGTTCGACGTTGGCACCACCGACGAAGACCGGTTCGAGCACGGCGTACGGCGTGGTCCGACCCGTGCGGCCCACCGACACCTGGATGTCGAGCAACTGCGTCGTCCGCTCCTCGGGCGGGAACTTGTAGGCAACGGCCCAACGGGGCGCACGCGCCGTGAAGCCGAGTTGGTCGCGGATGGCGAGGTCGGCGACCTTGGCCACCGCCCCGTCGATCTCGTAGGGCAGATCGTGGCGGTGGTCCTGCCAGTGCTCGCAGAAGGCGATGACGGCGTCGATGGTGTCGACGACCCGGATCTCGGGATTCACCGGGAAGCCGAGGTCGCGCAACAGGTCGAAGGTCTCCTCGTGCCTGCTCATCGTCGGCCCACCGTCGATCTCGCCCAGTTGGTAGCACCACATCGCCAGATCGCGTTCCGCGGTCGCCGCGGCATCCTTCTGCCGGAGTGAACCGGCGGCCGAGTTGCGGGGGTTGATGTAGGGCGCGTGCCCCTCGGCAGCGGCACGCTCGTTCAGCGCCTCGAACGCAGCCGAGCTCATGTACACCTCGCCCCGAACCTCCAGGACGCGAGGCGCCCCCTGCGGCAAGGTCGTCGGGATCGGTCCGATGGCCCGGACGTTGGCGGTGACGTCCTCGCCGATCTTGCCGTCGCCCCTCGTCGCCCCCTGCACGAGCTCACCGTCCTCGTAGCGGAGCGAGATGGCCACGCCATCGATCTTCAGCTCACAGACGTGGCTGAGGGCGATCGCGTCGTCGTCGGCACCCAGCCGTCGTTGGAGACGGTCCTCCCACGCCCGGAGCTCGCCGGCATCGAACGCGTTGTCGAGGCTCAGGAGCGGGGTCGAGTGGACGACGGGAGCAAAGGTCTCCGAACGTCGACCACTGACTCGATGGCTCGGGGACTCGGGCGTGTCGAGCTCGGGGAACTCGTCCTCGATGGCGCGGAGCTCGTGGACGAGTTCGTCGTAGTCGGCGTCGCTGATGATCGGAGCGTCGTCGACGTAGTAGCGCTCGTTGTGCTCGAGGAGCTCGTTGCGCAGTGCCTCGACGCGATGGATCGCTGATTCCGGCGCATCACTCACGGCGAGAAGCTCGGTCGGCGGCGGGCGCCGGTCACGCGCCGACGGCGAGGCGGACCCCGAAGGACTGGCGGCGGACTCGCTCGGCCAGCTCGACCGAGAGGGAGAGCAGGTGCTCGGCCTGGAGTGGATCGTGGTTCGCGAGGCCGCACTCGGGTGTGACCAGTGCCTGATCACGGAGGCGGAGCGCGTCGCACCCACGCTGGACCAACTCGCACCACATCTCCGAGATCGCACGCCACAGCATCGACGGATCGCTTCCGACGGGCCGGTTGGTCGGGACGGCGCCCCAGGCAACCCAGCCGCCACGGTCGAGGTGGACGCCGATGGCACCGGCATGATCGACCACGCTCGCGTCGGTGGGCATCGACACGATCTGTGGACCGGCCGCGAGGGCGAGACGCCAGTCGGTCTCGCCACAGCAGTGGAGGCCGGTGACTGCGTACGGCTCGATGGCCGCCAGGGTCCCCGACACCAGATCGACCGCATGGTCGGCAGGCACGGGGAAGTCGTCCCGGGAGAGCGCGACCAGGCCGGGTTCGTCGACGAAGACGACCTTGCCCGCGAGCGGTGCCACGCTGGTCGCCTGGTCGAGGAGGGCAACCGCGCGGCGGCGGACGGCGACGCCGGCGGTGGCGAACGCCAGGTCGGCCTGGACACCGGCCTCGATCAGCCCGAGCGCGAGGGTGACGGGTCCGGTGACCTGGAGCTTGATGGGCGCAGTGCGGTGGCGGGTCGCTTCGAGGAACGCTCGGGTGCCGCCGAATGCCGGGCCGTCGATGCCCGGGCCGGACTCGCCGAACGGATCGTCGGGATCGAGTGCACCGGTGACACGCAGGACGCCGTCCGCTGCGATGGTGATGCCGCGGAGTCCCCATGCGCCCTGCGAGAGCATCCCCTCACGGGCATCGAGCCGCGGGAGTGACGGTGCAGCCGGGAGATCGGGGCAGGCGGCGAGCGCGACGGAGACGGCCGCATCGACCTGACGATGCGGGAGACTGCCGATCGCGGACGCCGTCCCGACGCGGAGATTGACCGCCTTCACCACTGACAACCGCTCTGTGGGGATGGGCACGGGGCACCGTCGGAACCACGTCCCCCTTGCGACTCCATGACACTGGAATAGCGAGCCGGACGGTCCAGGAGCAAATCTGGGGCCCCATGCCCGACACCTCGACCGCCACCCCTCCTCCGGCTTCGACCGGTTCGGTCGGTGCGTTCGCCCGATCTCCGTGGCCGTTGCGGATCGTCTGGCTCGCGGTGCCACTGGTCGCCGGGCCTGCCCTGGCCGACGCATTGGCTGATCGGTCGCGCGCCGTCCAGGTCGTCGCGTCGGCACTCGCCTGGCTCGGATGGATCGTCGGTCTCGGCGCGATGGCAGTGCTCCGCTCGGTCTCCCTGACCGTCGTCCGGGTGGTCGTGCCGGGGTCCCTCGCCGTGGCGGCGTGGGCCTCGCTCGACGCCGCTCGGCCGGCATGGGCCGCGGCAGGTGTCGGCATCAGCGCGGTCGCCGTGATGCTGTTGGCTGCGCCGGGCGTCAGCGACTCGTTCGTCGACGGATCGAGCTACGGCACCGAACGACGGGCAGCGCTCAGGGTCCCCGTCTCCCTCCTGGTGTTGCCCGTGCCGCTCGCCTGGCTCGCCGTCGCCGCCGGCGTGGTGACCGGACCCTTGCTCCTGGCATCGTCGCAGTGGGTGGCCGGTGGCATCGCGTCGGTGGTCGGCTTCGCGTCGGTGGTCGTCGGCGTCCGGCTGTTGCACCTGTTGAGCCGACGCTGGCTGGTGTTCGTGCCGGCGGGGCTCGTGGTCCACGACCCGTTCTCCCTCACGGACCCCATCCTGTTCCCGCGGACCTCTGTGACGCGGGTCGGACCGGCCGTCCGCGGTGCGGCCGTCGACGACGTCGTCGATTCGACCGGCGGTGCACTCGGGCTCGTGCTCGAGGTCCGGAGCCAGGATCCGATCAAGGTCGGCATCCGTTCGGGACGTTCGGTGGAGGAGCACGACGGGGTCTTCGCGCTGCTGGTGACGCCGACGCAGCCGGCCGCGGCGCTCGAGATCGCCCGGTCGAAACGGTTGCCGGTCGCCTGACCGTCCACTGTCTGTTCGTCAGCCCACCGGCATCCGTGCGGCGATGCCGCCGCCGACGACCAGGTCGTCCCGGTACAGGACGACCGACTGGCCGGGAGCGATTCGCCGGCGAGGCACGTCGAACGACACGGCCGCGCGAGCTTCGACGGCGGCAACCTCCGAGGCGACGCGACCGGCCGCAGGCGAGCCGTGCGCGCTGGACTGGACGAGCACCGACCCGTCGACCGGCTCATGGGCCCAGACGACCTGCTCGAGCGTCACGGAGTCGGCGAGGAGGGCGCGCTGGTCGCCGATCGTCACCCGCGCCTCGGCAACATCGACGTCGACGACGTAGCGGGGTGTGTCGTAGCCGCCCAGCCCCAGACCCCGGCGCTGCCCGATCGTCACCAGCTCGACGGCGTCGACATGGCCCACCGTCGAACCCGATGCATCGACGACGTCGGCCCCGTGGGTGACGATGCGGCCGTCGAGGAAGCCACGTCGCCCCTCGGTCGAGGTGATGAAGCAGACGTCCTGGCTGTCGGGCTTCGAGGCAATACGCAGACCGAGGCGGGCGGCCTCGGCACGGACGTCGTCCTTGGTGACGTGGCCGATCGGGAACGACACCCGCTCGAGTACCGACCCCGGCACGACGTAGAGGACGTAGCTCTGGTCCTTGCCGAGGTCGTGGCCGCGGCGGAGATGGAGACGGCCCCGGGTGTCGTGACCGATGCGGACGTGGTGACCGGTGGCGACGTGGTCGAACCCCAGAGCGTCAGCTCGTCGCAGCAATCGGTCGAACTTGAGGTGGCGGTTGCACTCGATGCAGGGGTTGGGTGTGAGTCCCGCCTGGTGCGATCCGACGTAGGGGTCGATCACGTCGCGAGTGAAGTCGTCCCCGAAGTTGAACACGTGGTGCTCGATGCCGAGGTGGTCGGCGACGCGGCGGGCGTCGTCGACGTCGGAGACCGAGCAGCACCCACTGTCGCTCTCGCCGCCCCACAGCTTCATGGTCACGCCGACCACGTCGTGGCCCTGTTCCAGCAGAAGCCCAGCCGCAACGGACGAGTCCACGCCTCCGGACATGGCGACGAGCATTCGACTCATGCGAACAACCGGAGGCGTTTTACCGCGGCGGGGACGGCGGACAGCGCAGCGTCGACGTCGGCATCGGTCGACGACCAGCCGAGCGACAGTCGCAGACTGCCCTCGGCCACGGACCGGTCGATTCCCATGGCTGCGAGGACGTGGCTCGGGTCCTGGGCGCCCGAGGAGCACGATGAGGCAGCCGACGCATAGACCTCGCGGTTCTCGAGCAGGACGAGGAGGGCCTCGGCCTCGACACCGGGCAGGCAGAGGTGACAGTTGCCGGCGACCTTCGTGGAACGGTCGCCACCGGTCACGGCGGTCTCGATCGCGCCGTCGACGGCAGCCAGAAGTCCGTCGGCCAGCCGGTCGCGGAGCGCCCCGATGCGAGCGACAGACGCTGCACGGTCGCGCATCGTCACCGACGCAGCGGCAGCGGCACCCACGATGCCGGCCACGTTCTGCGTGCCCGAACGCCGACCGCGCTCCTGGCCCCCGCCGAGCAACTGGGAACGAAGCGCAACCTGGGGCCGTACGGCCAACACGCCGACACCCTGGGGGCCACCGAACTTGTGGGCCGAGAGCGACAGCAGGTCGACACCGGCAGCGACCGCCGGCAGGTCGAGCCACGACAGCGCCTGCACCGCATCGGTGTGGAACACGGCGTTCGGGGCATGCGTCCGTACGAGGTCCATGACGCCGTGCAGATCGGCGATCACCCCGGTCTCGTTGTTCACGGCCATCACCGAGACGAGCGACACGTCGCCGTCGAGCACCGACACGAGATGGTCGAGGTCGACCTGGCCCGCCGCATCGACGCGGACGACTCGACCACCACGCGACTCGACCGTGTGGAGAACCGCGTGGTGTTCGGCCGCGGGGCACACCGCCACACCACCCGAGGCGTCGACGACACCGTCGACGGCGAGGTCGTCGGCTTCGGTTCCGCCGGCGGTGAACACGATGTCGCCCGGCTCGAATCCGGTGGCGACGGCGAACACGTCTCTCGCGTCGTCGATGGCACGCCGAGCGTCGCGAGCCAGCCGGTGCGCGCCAGACGGATTCCCGACGAGGTCGCCCAGCCAGGGCAGCATCGCGTCTCGTGCTTCGGCGCGAACCGGTGTCGTGGCCGCGTGGTCGAGGTATGCCACCTCCCGAGGCTACGACGAACCGGGTGCGGTCCCCCATGTCGATGACGGTTGCTCGTCCTGCCACACCGACGGCGGGATGATTCCCGGCGGCGTGAAGGAGTTCGCCCAGACATCGGTCCCCGACGTCGGGGGCGCCTGCCGGGCCTGGTACGCGGCGGCGACGGCGACGAGGAACGTCTCGGCCGGGTGCGGTGCGGGGACGTCGACGCCGAGCCGGTCGGCGATCCAGGCGGCGAACTCCTGCGAGCGTTCCTCGCGGGCCTTCGTTCGCATCTCGTGCACACGCAGGAGGAATCCACGGAGCAGCACGTACGCCTCGTCGTCGAGGGGGGACACGTCGAGACCGGCCACGTAGCCGTTCCAGCCGTACGGCGGTTGGAAGATGATCGGCTGTGCATGAGCGGCGGCCTGGCGCTCACGGATCACGATGGTGCCGGCGGCGAGGTCGCCCAGTCGCTGGCTCTGCCGGGTGGTGAGCGACGCGAGGATCGCGACGCTGCCCGCGGTCGCCCACAGGTCGACGAGGCCGAGTGCGGCCCGGATTGCCGAATGACGGAACCGGATCGGCGCGCCCTCGACGGTGATCACCCGCAACCCCACGAGCATCTTGCCGACGGTCTTGCCGTTCCACAGGGTCTCGCAGGCAACGGGATAGACGACGATGAGTCCGGTTCCGGTGGCGATCAGCACCACCACCACGAACGTCTCGCCCAGCGCGGGCGCCGCGATGCTCAGGCCGGTGAGGACTCCCCACAGGACGCCGAGTTGGACACCGAGATCGACGATGAACGCGAGCGCACGGCTGCCCAGGCCCGCCTCGGCGAACTCGAGGAGCACCGCCTCCGGCGTGACGATGCCGTTGGCCGGGGCCGGTGCCGATGCGTCGTGCGCCGTGGGTGCCACCACAGCTCGCTACCGTACCGGGCACCGTGGACGTCGATCGCTTCATCTCGAAGCACAAACCTGCCTGGGACCGGCTGGCGTATCTCTCGAAGCGGGGGCGCA
Source organism: Acidimicrobiales bacterium (assembly GCA_037968675.1). Taxonomy (GTDB): domain Bacteria; phylum Actinomycetota; class Acidimicrobiia; order Acidimicrobiales; family Salinilacustritrichaceae; genus Salinilacustrithrix. The sequence goes on from JBBKVY010000022.1 coordinate 49,204, forward strand.
ACGGCGGTCGGTCGTTGGAGCCCGAGGAGCTCGACGAGTTGGTGCACCTCTACCAGCGGGTGTCCGGGCATCTCGCGCACGCACGCGTCACGTACCGCGATCCATCACTCGACTCCCGGCTGACCACGATCGTGGCCGACGCCAACGCGGCCATCTACGGCACCCGGACCTCCGCAGGCTCGGCCATCCGTCGGTTCGTGTTCTCGTCCTTTCCCGGCTCGGTGTGGCGGATCCGACGTTTCGTCCTGGCCAGCGCGTTGCTCACGCTCGTTCCCGGGATCGTCGTCGGCGTGTGGATCTCCAACTCCGACGCGGCGCTCGATGCGTCGGGTCCCGAGGCTGTGCGCGCCGCCTACGTCGAGGAGGAGTTCGCCGACTATTACTCCTCCGAACCGGCGGCGCAGTTCGCGGCGGGCGTCACCTTCAACAACATCCGGGTCGCGATCACTGCCTTCGCCCTCGGGATCTTCGCCTGCGTCGGTACCGCCGCGATCCTGGTGTTCAACGGAGCGAACGTGGGGGTGGCCGCCGGGCTGTTCGCTGCCGTCGGCGAGCAGCCGCGGTTCTGGGGGCTGATCCTCCCGCACGGACTCCTCGAACTCACCGCAGTCATCGTCGCCGGTGGCGCGGGATTGCGGCTCGGCTGGGCGCTCATCGACCCCGGCGACCGTACGAGGGTCGAGGCACTCACCGACGAGGGGCGGCGCTCGGTCCTCGTGGTGCTCGGCCTCATCGGCGCGTTCGTCGTCGCGGGACTGATCGAGGGATTCGTCACCGGGAGCCCGCTGCCGACCGTCGCCCGGGTGTCGGTCGGCGTCGCGGTCGAGGCGGCATTCCTCGCCTACATTTTCCGGTTCGGCCGCTCCGCCGAGGCCGAGGAATCCGTGCTCGCCGGGATCTGAGTCACCTGCCCTCGGGCAGGTGGACCGTCCCGTCCTCGGCAATCGGCCAATACGGGTTGTGGGCCACCTCCCACGGATGACCGTCCGGGTCGAGGAAGACGCCGTTGTAGCCACCCCAGAACGCCTTCGAACCGGCCCGGCCGATCGTGGCACCCGCGGCCTCGGCCTCGGCGAGCACCCGGTCGACCGACTCGGGTGAGTCGACGTTGTGGGCGATCGTGACACCGCCCCACCCGTCGTTGTCGGCGACGGCGCTGTCCTCGGCCAACTGCTCCCGCCCCCACAAGCCGACGACTATGCCCCCGGCCTGGAAGAACACGACGTCGGCGCCGGGCGGTGACTGTCCCGCCCACCCGAGCGATTCGTAGAAGGCCTTGGACCGTCCGACGTCGGCGACACCGAGGGTGATGGCGGACACGCGTTGCTCCATTGGCCGGAACCTACAGGCGGCCGGATGCCTTCATCTCGAGGTAGGCATCGCCGAGCATCGCCGCCAGCCGTTCCGGCGGCGCATCGACCACGGTCGCCCCCGCGGCCCGCAATTTCGCAGCCGCGCGAGCCCGGGCCCGGAG
>JBBKVY010000023.1:0-54840 GCA_037968675.1 Acidimicrobiales bacterium
CGGCGGCGATCACGCCGCGGATCGATGCCTTCGCAGCCGAGAGCGTCCTGTTCGAACGCTGCTACTGCCAGATCGCCATCTGCGGCGCGTCCCGGACCAGCATCCTCACCGGTCTCCGGCCGGAGACGACCGGAGTCGTCGGCAACGACGACCAGTGGCGAGAGGCCGTACCCGATGCGGTGTCGCTCCCCCGGCAGTTCCGCGATGCCGGTTACCGCACCTTCGCCTCGGGCAAGATCAACGATCCCCGCAACGGAGACCTCGACGACGCCTGGGACGACCAGGACGAGCGCTCGGGGGTCGACTCGGCCGAACCCGCGCTCGCACTCCTGGATCGGGTGGCCGAGGGAGACAGCGGCGAGCCGTTCTTCGCTGCTCTCGGGTTCGACCAGCCGCATTGTCCGTGGACGCCGACGCCGGAAGCGGCAGCCGCCCATCCTCCCGATTCGGCCGAGAGGAGCATCGGGCCGGGACGAGAGACCCGCGCCGGCTGGATCAATCGGTGTCTCCCGGATGCACGAGATGACGACGCCGCCGACTTGACCGCGATCACCGAACTCACCGAGGACGAGGCGAGAGCCGCCGTTTCGGGGTATGCCGCGTCGATCACCGACCTCGACGCCATGGTCGGCGCCGTTCTCGATCGCGCGGGAGAGCTGGGGCTGCTCGAGAACACCATCGTCATCTTCTGGTCCGGAGACCACGGCTTCTCGCTCGGCGATGGCGGGGCATGGGGCAAGTGGACCAACTACGACTCCGCCACCCGGATCCCACTGATCATGCAGGTGCCCGGCACACCGGCGGCGCGTGTCGAGGGCATGGTGGAAGCCGTCGACATGTATCCGACGCTCCTCGAACTGACGGGCGTCGGGCTGCCCGCCCAACAGCTCGACGGCGTGTCGTTCGCACCACTCCTCGCCGAACCGGAGCAGCCGTGGCGATCGGCGGTTTTCACTCGGTACGGCTGGTCCCGGAGTGTGAAGGACGAGCGGTACAACCTCATCGTGGACGACTGGTCGGGCACGACGAGCCTCTTCGACCGCGTCGATGACCCGCAGGAGTTGTCGGACATCGCCGCCGAGCAACCCGAGGTGGTCGCTCGGCTCCGTGCGGTGCTCGACGCCGGGCCGGGGTCAGCTGATCCTCGATGAGCCGCGCCCAGACACCCGTGTCGAGCCCCTTCTACAACGAGGACCACGACACCTACCGCGACGTTGTCCGGCAGTTCACGGAGAAGGAGATCACGCCGAACGTCCACGAGTGGGACCTGGCGGGCGAGATCCCACGCGAGCTGTACGGGCAGGCGGGCGCCATCGGGCTCTTCGGCGACGGGTTCGACGAGGAGTACGGCGGCCACGGCCAGCGCGATGCTGTCATGCGCCTGGTCCTCATGGAGGAACTGTGCCGGTGCGGCTCGGGAGGGGTGGTCGCTGCCTTCTTCTCGAACTACATCGGCCTCTCGCCGATCCACCGATTCGGTTCCGACGAGATGAAGGCCCGTGTGATCGGGCCGTGTCTGGCAGGCGAGAAGATCGCGGCCCTCGCCATCACCGAGCCGTCCGGCGGTTCGGACGTCGCCCGCATCAAGACCACGGCCCGACGCGAGGGCGACGAGTTCGTCGTCAACGGCTCGAAGACCTTCATCACCTCCGGCATGCGCGCCGACTTCTTCTCGACCGCGGTGCGTACCGGCGGCGACGGCCCCGCCGGCATCTCGATGCTGCTCATCGAGGGCGACCGACCCGGCCTCGACCGCACCAAGCTCGACAAGATGGGTTGGCTGGCCTCCGACACCGCCACGCTCTACTTCGACGACCTCCGCGTCCCCGTCTCGAACCTCATCACCGAGGAGAACGCCGGCTTCTCCGCCATCGTCAACAACTTCAACCCCGAGCGCATCGACCTCGCCATCCAGTCGATGGCCTTCAGCCGGGTCTGTTTCGACGAGGCGCTGGCGTGGGCACGCGAACGCGAGACGTTCGGCAAGCGCTTGGCCGACCACCAGGTGATCCGCCACAAGCTCGCCGAGATGGACCGGGTGATCAACGCGTCCAAGGCATGGCTCGAGCTCCTCAGCTGGCGGCTCAACCAGGGTGACAACCCGGTGGCCGAGATCGCCGAGGCCAAGGTCAACGCCACGCTCTGCTTCGAGTTCTGCGCCCGAGAGGCCGCGCAGATCCTCGGCGGCGCCAGCTACCTCCGTGGCGACACCGTCGAGCGTCTCTACCGCGAGGTCCGTGTGCAGGCCATCGGCGGCGGCTCCGAGGAGATCATGCGCGACCTGGCGTCACGCCAGCTCGGCATCTGATCAGACCGAACAGTTGTCGGGCGCGCCGGGGAAGTCAACCTGGAATCCCTTGGTGATCCAGCGGCGGGACGAGACCCGCAGCGTGGGCGCCATACGACTGAGCTCCGGCGTGATGAGGACCTGGAGGTCTCCCTGCCGGAGCGTGCGGTACCCGTCGAGCTTGCGGTGTTTCGTTTCGGTGGCGACCGCCACCTCGGCGACCTTGCCTCAGCCGGTTGGACGGATCAGGTCGACGGTGAGGATGCCGCCACGCTTCGCGAGCAGGGTGGCGGCGTCTTCTGTCAGTTCGAGCTGCATGGGATCGAAACCCTCTTCGTCTCGTGGAACTTCCGTCAATCGGTGACCTCGGCCCGGACCTCGCGCACCGACGGGGCGAGTTCGCGGTTCGAGCGCAACACCTCGATCGCGGCGTCACCCGCCGGGAGTCCGAGGTCGACCGGATCCTCGATCTTCCAGCCCGGCTCTTCGGCCGAGCGGCGGGCATTGGCGCGCCAGGCCAGCCCGCCGAACGATCGCACGGCCCAGTACATGAGTCGTGCCTTGAGGGCGTTGGTGCCGAGGACGGTCATGCCCTCGAGGAAGATCCGGTCGTACTCCCGACGTGAGCGGGTCTGGAGGTAGTACCCGGCGTCGTGGATGACCGCAGCGTGCCCGTGTCGTCCCCAGGGCGCGGCGAACCACCAGACGGGGCGGGGAACGCTGGCGAAGTCGGTCGCCATCCACTGCGGCACGTGGATCTCGTCCGCGGAGCCCTCGTTCCCGATCTCGTAGCGGAAGTCGTCGGAGACGATGAGCCACGTCCGACCGTCGCTCATCGGGGTGACGAGCAGTGGGGCCGTGAACCGGCTCACGGCGGGCTCATCTCGGGCTCACGTCCCGAGCTCGATCAGCTCGCGGTATGCGGCCTCGATGTGGTCGCGCAGCTCCTCCGGTGCGTCGATGGCACCGGCGTCGACGACGAGGCCCATGTCGAGCATGCCCGAGTACGACATCATCGACAGGTTGAACGCCGTGGCGGCGATGGGGCCCATCGGGTAGAGCGCCTCCACCTTGGCGCCGGCGATGTAGACGTCGAACGGCGCGCCACGGACATTCGAAACGGTGAAGTCGACCGAGGCGGCGGCGTCCTTGGCGAACTTCGCCAGCACCGAGGTGGGCAGCAGGTTGATGACCATCGACAGGCTGCCGAGAACGTCGACCGAGGTCCCCGACTTCGCGCTGGCGAGACCATCGCGGACGACATCGAATGCTGCCGCGGCCCCCGTCGGGGCGGCGAGCTCGTTGGTGGTGATCGAGAACTGGTTGCCGCCGGCCGACCCGTCCTTGCGGGTACTGACCGGCATGGCGACGCGGAGCTTGTTGGGGGCTGACTCACGGGCCTCGTGGTAGGCGATCGATCCGGCGAGCGCGCCAGCGACGAAGAAGTCGTTGATCGTCCCGCCGAGCCCCTTGCCCGCCTTCTTCGCGTCGTCGAAGGGGATCTGGATCGTCCCGTACCAACGCTTCAACGACCGGGTCTTCCAGAGTGGTGAGCCCACTGCTTCGGCCGGATCGCTCGACGGCATGAGCGTCTTGGTGAGCTCGCCGACGACCGCACCGACGCCGGTCGCCGTGCCGATCGGATTGGTCACGACGGACTTGACGACCCGCTGGGTCACGCCGACGCCGCGTCGCACGTTGTGGCCGAGCGCCTCGCGGGCGGACTCGCCGAAGTCCTCGCCGACGGGACGTTTCTCGACCTCGATCACGGGGTCGGGATGGCTTGCGTCCCGTTCGTAGTCGGTGAACTTCTCGGCCAGCCGGACGCCACCCTCACCATCGGTGATGGTGTGGTGCATCTTCTGGAACAGCGCCGCCTTGCCACCCTCGAGTCCCTCGATGACCACGAACTGCCACAGCGGCCGCGTCCGCTCGAAGGGATCGAGCAACAGGTTCGCCGCCAACTCGTGCAGCTCGTCGGGACCTCCGGGTGCGGGAACCGCCATCCGACGGATGTGATAGTCGAGATCGAACTCGGGGTCCTCGGCCCACATCGGTGGGGAGAGACGACCCACGCTCGGGACCACGCGTTGCCGGAGGCGGTCGATGTCGGCAACCGCCACGGCCAGGCGCGACCGCAGGCGGTCGACCGAGGGAGCCGTGTCGAGGATGGTGATGCTGGCGAACCACGACGACAGCGCCGGGTCCTTCTCGAGGTTCCACATCAGCGCCTCGTTGTCGCTCATGTGCCGCTCGAAGGACATCTCGCGCTCTCGTGCCATGCCAGGAGCGTAGGTCGCGCTCCCGAGTGCCCGCGCTGGCACCTTCAGGCGTCGGCGATGACCCGATGCGCCGCCCGCCGTCCCGGCGTGCCGGAGATCCCGCCGGACGGGTAGGTGCCGGCGCCGGAGACATAGAGCCCGGTCACCGGCGTGCGGTGATCGGCGAGGGCCGCAGTCGGGCGGCCGGGGCCGAGTTGGTCGAGCGAGATGTCGAGGACCATCGGGTGGGCGCCCGGCCAGTGCTCGGCTCCCATCATCTGGTGGGGCAACCACGGCTGCACACCGACGATCGAGTCACGGAACCCGGGGGCCCGCCGCTCCACCGTGTCGAGGGCACCCTCGACGACCCGGTCGGCCACGCCGGTCCAACCACCGAGGTCGTCGCGGACCACCGCCGGAGCGGCCGGGCACGCGAGGTAGACGGTGTGACCGCCGGCAGGCGCCAGCGTGTGATCGATGGCACTGGTGGTGAAGGCGTACCAGGGCACCACGTCGGGAACGAGACCGGCCTCGGACTGCACCCACGCGGACTCGAGATCGGCGAGGTGATCGACGTAGGACTGGAGTCCGTTCCAGTCGCCCGACCGACCGTTGCGATAGGCGGGGAGGGCCGTCGTCGCGACGTGGATCACGGCCTGCACGACGTTCCCGCGTCGGCTCGCGTCGAGGTCGCGTCCGGTCTGGCCACCCAGTGGCGGGTCGAGCAGACGGAGCAGCGCGGTCTGCGGATCGATGGCGGTGACGACGTTGGCGGCGGCGATCCGCTCACCGCCGGCGAGCACGACAGCCGTGACCCGTCCCGCGCGTTGCTCGATGCGTTCGACCGCGGCCGAGCATCGGAGCTCGCCACCGAGGGACTGGAGGCGGGCGACCAGGGCATCGGTGAGGTTCTGTGCACCACCGGTGCCGTGCCACTGACCGAAGCGATGGTAGGCCGCCTGCCAGTAGGCGAACGCTGCCGCGCCCGCTTCGCCGGGGCCGACCCCGGCGTGGGCAGCGAACGCCGAGATCGGGCCACGGGTCAGGTCGGAGGACAGTCGGCGCCGGAGAAGGGTGCCGTACGGACCCAGGAGGTCGGTCATCGCCGTGCGCCGCAACAACCGCCACACCGCGAGCGCTCGGCGCGGGAGATCTGCCGGTCGGATCTCGCCGCGGATCGCCGGCAGCATCGCCGAGACCAGCGCATCGCCGGCCCGTACGAAGTCCCGGTACTCGTCGGCCTCGACCGGGTCGTGCTCGGCTATCGACGCCACGGTCTCGTCGACCGAACGATGGAAGCGCACGATCCGGTCGTCGTCGAAGACCGCGATCGAGAACGGGTCCATCTCCCGGTACTGCAGGCCAGCGCCGGGGAGATCGAGCTCAGTGGGGATCGCGGTCATGTTGATGATGTTGTGCGCGGCCGAGTGGAGGTCGAACCGGTGACCCGGGATCACCTCCTCCGTACGCGATCCGCCGCCGGGACGGTCGAGCGCTTCGACCACGACGACCTCGCGCCCCGCACGCGCCAGGTAGCAGGCCGCGACCAGCCCGTTGTGACCCGCACCGACGACGACGTCGGTCATCCGGCGGCGGTCGGGGCGGCAGTCGTCGAGGCGGATTCGGTCGTCGGAGCGACGAGCGAGAACAGCGCACCGGAGCGGGTTCCGATCAGGATCCGCCCACCCCAGACGGCCGGTGTCGCCTCGATGCATCCACCCAGTTCCTTGGTCCACAATTCCGGCGGGTCCTCCGCCGGTGCCGACACGTCGTAGGCATGGAAGAAGCCGTTGCAGTCGCCGATGAGCAGGACGTCGTCGACGACGACGGGCGACGCCCACAGCGGTCCGGGAAGCGACTTCGACCACAGCTCGGCGCCGGTGGCCTTGTCGATGCCGAGCAGGCTGCCGCCGTTCGTGGCCGCGTAGATCACGTCGCCGTGGATCGCCGGCGTGGCCCACATGCCACCGGGTCGGGTGCTGTTGTCCCGGTAGGACCACACGAGCGGGTCCTGCCCCTCGGCCACGTTGGGGTCGAGCTTCATGAGCTGACCCACCGCGTCGGAACGCTCGGCGGTCCCCACCCGTTCGTACTCACTGGCCACGTAGAGCATCCCATCGGCGTCGGCGACCACCGAGGCGTCGGTGTCGTCGCCCGTCCAGAAGCGGAAGGTCCGGGTCGGCGTGGCGCCGCCTCCCTCCGGCAGGCCTGCGAGGCCCTCGATGTCGTAGCCCTGGATCAGACCACCCGAGTTGGCGAAGTACACGGTGTTGGCGACGATGGTCGGGGACGACTCGACCGAGACGGTCTCGTCCCCGATCGCGGCCAGGAGTTCGTCGTCCCACGCGGGAACGTTGAACACGACCTGCGGATCGACGGTCACGTTGCCGGCAGCGTCGTAGCCGCGGTTGAGCTTCACGATGACGAACTGGCTGTTCTCTCCACCCTCGAACAAGTAGTCGTCGATGATCATCCCGGACGAGTCCCAGTCGTCGTTCCAGAGCACCGGCGAGAAGTCATCGGCATGCATCGACCACAGCTCGACCGGCTCGTCACCGGCGATCGACAGGATCCGGTACTTGTTGTCGCGGGACCCCGAGTAGACCAGCGGGAACCCGTCCGGGTCGATGGTCACGGTTCCCTTGATCAGGTCGCCGGTCGGGAAGTCGGGGAGGATCCGCTCGCCGGTGTCAGCGTCGATGAAGTGAACGGCACCGTCGTAGGCCCCGAAGACCGACCAGGTACGACCGTCCCGCTCGAAGATCGTCGGCTGGCCGGTCCATCCCATCCCGCACCAGACCTTGGTGGTTCCGAGGTTGGTCGACTCGCCACACATCCCACCCTCGGCCGGGAACCGGAACGCGACGTCGGGCTCGGTCTCGGGGACCGGGCCCGAGCCGTAGAAGCTGCGGGTCGGATTTCCGCGGAACGTGAGCAGTCCTTCGACGGTGGCGCCGGGCCACGGTTGCCCCGACTTCGACGGATCGGACCAACCTTCGTAGGGCGGCTCGGTCGTGGTGGTCGTGGTCTCGGCGACGATGTCGGCCCGGCCGGGCGATGACTCACTCGCCGAGAGCTCATCGGAGCCGCGGTCGTCGATCCACCACGTGGCCGCGATGACGATCACGCCCACGAGCGCGATCGGAAACAACGGCGATCGGCGGGGCACGGAGCGAGTGTACGGGGGGCGTACGGTCGCGAAATGCGCGCCGATCGGTTCGAGACCCTGCCCGAGGACAAGTTGGCTCCATGGAGGAACTTCGGCAACTGGGCCGGTCCGACGTACTTCCCGTCGCTGGTGGGAATCCAGGTCGAGGAGATCCGTCGGGACTACTGCCGGATGCGCCTCCCGTACCGTGCCGAACTCGATCAGCCGGCCGGCGTGGTCCACGGTGGCGCTCTGGCGACCCTGCTGGACACCGTCGTCGTTCCCGCCATCGGATCGGCCTACGGTCCCGAGGTCCAGTTCATGACGGTCAACATGAACATCAACTACTTGGGGGCCGTGGTCGAGGCCGACGCGGTGGCCGAAGGTTGGGTGACGCGTCGCGGTCGGACGATGGCGTATTGCCGGGCCGAGGCCACCAGCAACGGCAAGCTCGTGATGGAGGGCTCGCTCGTCTACGCCATTCGAGGGACGTGAGCCGAGGGTTCTCCGCCCGATGACCAGCCGTAGACTCCGCTCGTGCCGGAGACGACCACCCCGATCGAGACGCGTCACGAGATGCGATACGTGTCCCGCGTCGCGCGGCTCCCGCTGGTCGACGGGGACGGCGCCACGATCGGCCAGGTCAGCGACGTGGTCCTCGCGCCGGGGTCCCGAACCGCACCGAAGGTGCTCGGCTTCGTCACCTCGGTGCAGCGCCGCCAGATCTTCGTCAACGCCAACCGGATCGGTGACATCGACGCCACCGGCGTTCGCATGCGCCTCGGCACGATCGACGTCCGTCCGTTCCGCAAGCGCCACGGCGAACTGCTGGCGCTCGGCGACATCGTCGGCGCCCCGGTCAACGACCTCTACGTGCTCGACGTCGGCATCGCGCCCACCGACACCTTCAGCGCGACCTGGCAGCTCACGACGCTCGCGCTCGGCGGTCGCGGCCCGCTCGCGCGCCGGCGCAACCCGACGATCGTCCCGTGGACCGATGCACGCCACCTGTTCGACGTCGGAGCCGACGCCGAGGAGATCGCCCAGTTCCGCGAGATGCGCCCCGCCGACGTCGCCAACCGGATCCGCGCCCTTCCCCTCGAGAAGCGCCAGCGGCTGGCCGAGATCATGGAGGACGAGCGTCTCGCCGACCTGCTCGAGGAACTGCCCGAGGACGAACAGATCCGCATCATCGAGGGGCTCGACCTCGAGCGGGCCGCCGACGTACTCGAGGCCATGGACCCCGACGACGCCGCCGACCTCTTGGGGGAACTCCCGGCCGACGAGCGAGCACGCCTGCTCGAGGCGATGGAACCCGACGAGGCAACGCCGGTCCGGCGGCTGTTGACGTACGAGTCGGCGACGGCGGGTGGTCTGATGACCCCGGAGCCGGTGATCATGCCGCCCGACGCGACCGTGGCCGAGGCCCTCGCCCTCCTGCGGGTGAAGACGCTGCCCGTCGCGTTGGCAGCGCAGGTCTTCGTCGTCAACGCGCCCACGTCGGTGCCCACCGGCCGGTTCCTCGGAGCGATCGGCATCCAACGCCTCCTGCGCCACGCCCCCTCGACCCTGCTCGGCAACATGGTCCCCGAGCGTCCCGAGTACCTCACGCCCGACGTCGAGAAGATCGACGTGGCCGGGCGACTCGCGGCCTACGACATGGTGTCGGTCGCGGTGTGCGACAGCGCTCGCCGGCTCATCGGCGCCGTCACCATCGACGACGTGATGGACCACATGCTCCCCAAGGGCTGGCGCCGACGGCTCCAACAGCGAGTGCAGGCCGGCGCCGCTCGCGTCGAGGGCCCAGGGAAGTAGATCGATGGGAGTGTTCCGGCGATCCGATGACCTGACGCGCCCCGCCCGCGCTGGCGTCATCGGCATCCACTTCGACCCCGACGCATTCGGCCGCTTCTCCGAAGGCATCGCGCGCTTCCTCGGCACCGGCCGGTTCCTCGCAGGCCAGACGGTGCTGGTGATCGTGTGGATCACCTTCAACGTGGTGGCCCTGGTCCGCCTCCGATGGGACCCCTACCCCTTCATCCTCCTGAATCTCGCGTTCTCGACCCAGGCGGCCTACGCCGCGCCGCTGATCCTCCTCGCCCAGAATCGCCAGGACGATCGCGACCGCGCCCAGGGCGAACAGGACCGCGACGTCAACGCCCGCACCCAGGCCGACGCCGAGTTCCTCGCCCGGGAACTGGCCTCGGTGCGCCTGACGTTGTCGGACGTGGCCACGATCGAAGAACTGACCGGCGCGGTCTCGACGCTCTCCGAAGCCATGGCTCGCATCGAGGCCAAGCTCGATGACCGACCCGGCGCCGGCACGTGACCATCCACCGCACGCGTTCTCGCTCCCTCGTCGCGATCCTCCTGGTGCTCGCCGCATGCACCGGTGACGGCACCAGCCCCGAAACCGCCGTGACCTCGACGACCACCGCCGCGACGTCGACCGACCCGACGGACCCTCCGCCGTCGACGGAACCCGATCGCGATCCGCCGGACATCGAGTGGTCCGAGTGCGACGGCTCCGCCGAGTGTGCGACGGTCGAGGTCCCGCTCGACCACTCCGAACCCGACGGCGACCCCATCTCCCTGTACGTGAAGCGACTCCCGGCCACCGGCGATCGCATCGGCGGGTTGTTCTTCAACTTCGGCGGTCCGGGTGCCGGCGCCGCCGACCTGCTCACCGGCTTTCCCATCCCCGACTCGGTCCGCGCCCGGTTCGACATCATCGGCATGGACCCGCGGGGCACCGGGCGGTCGACCCCCCTCGACTGCGGCTTCGACGCCGAGACGCTGTACTCGGCCGACCCCACCATCGAGGACGAGACCGACGCCACTGAACTCATCGGCCTCTCGACTCGATACGCCAACGACTGCGACGCAGCCAAGGGGGCCGTGCTCCCCCATCTGGGCACCAAGAACGTCGCCCGCGACATGGACCTGATCCGGGCGGGCATGGGCGACGATCGACTCTCCTTCGTCGGCTACAGCTACGGGACGTCGATCGGGCAGGCCTACGCCGACCTGTTCCCCGGTCGTGTGCGGGCGATGATCCTCGACGGACTCGTCGACCCCGAGCCCACGGGGATCGACAGCGCGGTCGACCAGGCCCAAGGGTTCGAGACCGCCCTGGCCAACTGGGCATCGGCGTGCGACGACCGGTCCGGGTGCCGGTTCGACGACCCGCTCGCCGCGGTCGACGAGATGCTGGCGCTCGCCGAGGACGGCATCGCGTCGAGCGGCACACGGATCCTCGGGCCGGGCGAGGCCGCCATCGCGCTCGCGTACCCCCTCTACAACGATTCGTTGTGGCCTTCGCTCGATGCCGCGCTGGACCGCGCACTCGACGGCGACGGATCCGGCATGGTCGGGCTCGCCGACGACTACACCGCGCTCGCCGACTTCTCGATCTACTTCGCCGTCTCGTGCCTCGACTCGTCGTGGCCTCGCGCCACCGAGGAGTTCCTGTCGAGGGCCGCGGCCGCCGCTGCCGTGGCCCCGCGATTCGGCGAGGCGATCGTCAACGACTACATCCGCTGCGCGGTGTGGCCGGTCGACCCCGACCCGGTCGGTGGGGTGACCGCCGACGGTGCCCCTGCGATCCTCGTCGTGTCGACCACCGGCGACCCGGCCACGCCGTACGCCAACGGGGTGACCGTGGCCGACCGGCTGTCGTCCGGCGTCCTCCTCACCTACGAGGGCGAGGGCCACACCATCACCTTCCAGGGGAGTTCGTGTGTCGACGACGTCGCCGTGCGCTACCTGGTCGATCTCACCGTTCCCGACGACGGCGCCCGCTGCTGAGGGATGCTGCCGTGGTCCACTCGCGCCGCATCTCGCCGGAGCTCAGGGACGATGTCCACCGTCGCGCCACCAGCTGAGCAGTTCGACCATCGAGTCGCCCGCGCCGCGGTCCGACACCGCGATCGAGCCGATGCGTGAACCGTCACGCGTCCAGAAGATCGCGTTCAGCCCGCTCGTGTTGATGAAGCACAGCACCGTGCCGCTCGATCCGTCGAGGTCGTAGTCGAGATAGGCCGCATCCGGCGGCGGCCCGGCGACGGGTGGGGTCTGGCCCCCATCGGCTGGCTCGGTGCCGTCGTCGGGGGTCTCGCTGGTCTCCTCGAGTGCGTCGACCTGGCCGAAGCCCTGGGGCGAGCAACCGTCGGCAGTGGTGTCGAAGTTGTTCTGGTCGAGTGAGGCGCGGCGGCTGTCGATCCACCGGTCCATCGGATCGTCGCCGGGGAACAACACCCACGAGATCACTGACGCGGCTTCCTCCGTGGGTCGGCATGCCGCACCGACGCGGCCGCCGGTCTCGAGCACGAGCGTGAGGTCGCGGGAACAGTCCACCTGGAACTCGTCGGGGAGCGCGTCGAGCAGCCCCTGTTCCTCCGTCGTCGGGAAGGCGGCATCGGATCGTTCGGCCAACGACTCCCACGCATCCTCGTAGTCGGCGAAGCGTCCGCCGCCACTCGCCCGCAGGACGACCGGCGCATCGTCGCGGGTCCAGATGAAGTCGACGTTCCCGCCGGTCTCGACGCACCCGACCACGCCCGCCCGACCGTCAGCGGCGTACGCATGGCGGCCCATCCGACCCAGCGCGCACTCCGCATCGTCGCGGTCGGAGACCTCGATCTCGCCCGCCAACTGGTCGAAGCGCTCGTCCCGGTCGGCGTCGGATGCGTGCAGCTCGAGTGCGATCGACTCGGGCACGTCGTCGAGCGGGCACAGGAAGACGATGGGCACGGCGTCGGCCGCATCGCCTTCGGGCTCGACACAGGTGTCGATGCCTGCCGGTACGAGGGCCCGCAGCGCATCGACCGTGGGCTCCGTCACCGTTCGGTCGGGAGGCGCCGCGGTCGCGGTGGCTCCCCCGGTGCCGAGCTCGGCGTCGGTGTTGATCGCGCGCCACACCAGCGCGCCCACACCGACGGTCGCCAGCACCAGCAACGTCACGATGACCGCGGGTGCGCGATTCTGGCGCCGCTCGTCCTCGTAGATCCCGAAGGCCGCGCCGTCGACGGGCTCGGCGGTACCCCAGCCGTCGCCAGCGACCCCGGTGGCGGCGGGCGCCGCCCCCGACGCCACTGCGAGCGTGGTCGTGTCGTCGAAGACCGATCGACCGCTCCTCGTGAGGACCGGTTCGTCGACCACCACGGCCGTCGACGTCGTGGCCTCGAAGGCGGCGACGGCCGTCGTTCTCTCGAACGCGGGGGCGGGTCCGGTCCGCACGAGGGCGACCGCCTCGGCCAGGTGGCGGGTCGATGGATAGCGGTCAGCTGCCGACTTCGCCATCGCACGGGCGACGATCTCGTCGAACTCGGTCGACAGGTCGGGCCGCAGGTCGGTGACCCGGGGCGGCGGCGAGTCGAGATGATGCGAGGCGACCTGCTCCGGCGTCTCGCCCCGGAACGGGACCCGACCGGTCAGGCATTCGAACAGGGTGCATCCCAGCGCATAGACATCGCTGGCCGGCGTCAGGACCTCGCCCCGTACGAACTCCGGTGACGCGTGGTGCACCGACGCCAGCGGTGCGCCGAAGTCGGTGAGATAGACGTCGTCGCCGGCGTCGGCGCAGAGCACGTTGGCGGGCTCGACTCCGCGGTGGACCAGGCCGGCACGGTGGGCCCGATCGAGCGCTCCACCGAGCTGTCCGACGACCGATCGGGTCCGGTCGACGGTGAGGGGTGCCAGGTGGATCTGTTGCGCCAGGTCGCCGCCGGCGACGTGGCGCATCACGACGTACGCCGCGCCGTCGTGCTCGGCCACCCGATGGATCGGCACGATGCGCGGATGATCGAGATCGGCCGCCATCCTCGACTCGCGCACGAATCGTTCCGTCGCCACAGGGTCGGCATCGGCCGGGATCACCTTGATGGCCACCCGCCGGTCGACGACCACGTCCCAGGCCGAGAACACCTGTCCGAAGCCGGCCGACCCGATGCGCTCCTCGATGCGGAAACCGGCCCACTCGGCTCCGGGGTCAGGCATTCCGGACATCTCCGGAGGCTACCGAGCTAGCCGGCCATACCTTCGGCAACCAAGGGCTCGAGGACCCACTCGGGGTGGTCCGACTCGATGCGTTGGAGCCAGTACGTCGACTCGAACAGCGCGAGCAGCGCACCATCGGAGCGTTCGAGCACCCGTACGCCGGTCATCCCCTTGAGGTGCGGCATCGTCTCCTCGTCGGTCCGGCGGGCGATCGAGTACCGGGTCATCGACAGCTCGGCGGCGGAGCCGAACTCGTCGGCGAGGCGGGCCGACGCGACCTCGAACTGCATCTGACCGACGGCGGCGAGCATGGGTTCCTGGTCGCCGAGGTCGCGGTCGCGCAGCACCTGGACGACGCCCTCCTCGTCGAGTTGGGCGATGCCCTTGCGGAACTGCTTGAACCGCCCGACGTCCTTGGGGCGAGCCACGGCGAAGAGTTCGGGGGCGAAGGCCGGGATGCCGGGAAACGTGACCGCTCGGTCGAGCCAGAGCGTGTCGCCCACCCGTACCTCGTTGGCGTTGACGAGTCCGATGACGTCGCCGGGATAGGCCTCCTCGAGCGTCTCGCGCTCCGCGCCGAACACCGAATGGGCGTACTTGGTGGCGAACGGCTTGCCCGTCCGGTCGTGGGTCACGACCATCCCCCGCTCGAATTCGCCCGAGCACACCCGGACGAAGGCGATTCGGTCGCGATGGCTCTTGTCCATGTTCGCCTGGACCTTGAAGACGAACCCGGAGAACGGATCGTCGAGCGCACGATCGGTGCCGTCGACCGCGGGGCGCGGCTGCGGCGACGGTGCGATGTCGACCACGGCGTCGAGCAGGAGCCGGACGCCGAAGTTGGTGAGAGCGGAGCCGAAGAAGACCGGAGTCGCGTCGGCCGACAGGAAGAACTCACGGTCGAGATCGGACCCGGACGCCTCGAGCAGCTCGATCTCCTCGACTGCGGTGTCGTAGCTGTCGCCGTCGGTCTCCCGGGCCCGGTCGGGGGCGAGGATCTCCTCGCCGGCCTCGGTGGCGCCGTGGGCAGAACGGGTGAAGCGGATGTAGTCGCCGGATCGGCGATCGAGCAGGCCACGGAAGTCGCCGGCGATGCCGACGGGCCAGGTGACGGGCATGGCCGCGAGTTCCAGGGTCGTCTCGATCTCGTCGGTGAGCTCGAGCGCCTCCTTGCCCGGTCGATCCCACTTGTTGATGAACGTCAACAGCGGGATGCGGCGCTCCCGACAGACCTCGAACAGCTTCAGGGTCTGGGGCTCGATGCCCGAACTCGCATCGAGGACCATGATCGCCGCGTCGGCCGCAGCCAGCACGCGGTAGGTGTCTTCCGAGAAGTCGCGGTGACCGGGGGTGTCGAGCAGGTTGAGCACGGTGTCGCGGTACGGGAACTGGAGCACGGTGGACGTGATCGAGATGCCGCGCTGCTGTTCCATCTCCATCCAGTCGGACCGCACACGACGGCGCTGGCCCCGCGCCTTGACCTGACCGGCGTCCTGCACCGCCCCGCCGTACAGGAGGAACTTCTCGGTGAGGGTCGTCTTGCCCGCGTCGGGGTGACTGATGATGGCGAAGGTCCGGCGTCGACCGGATTCGCGGATCACGGCCTCGTCCACGGCGTGGGTGGGGTCAGTCACCACGCCATCGTGGCCGCGGTGACCCCGCTCCCACCAACCGGTACCCGGATGACGGCTACTTGGTGCTGGCCTTCTTGTAGCGATTGACCGACAGGGGCGCGAACACCCCGACGATGACCACGACCCACAGGAGCGTGTAGACGACCGGGTGCTGTAGCGACCACGCGCTCGGTTCTGGCGTCCCTTCGGGGATGTTGCCGAACAGCTCACGCGCCGCCTGGGTCACCGTCGACACCGGATTCCACTCGGCGAAGGTCTGGAGCGGACCGGGGAGGCTGTCGGAGGTCACGAAGGTGTTGGCCACGAAGCTCAGCGGGAAGATGACCATGAACGAGGCGTTGTTGATCACCTCGGGGCTGGGCACGTAGAGCGCGACCAGCGCCATCACCCACGAGATCGCGTAGGCGAAGAGCAGGATCAGTACGAAGGCGGCCACGGTGTCGAACACCGAACCCCGGATCCGCCAGCCGACGAGCAGACCGGTGATCACCATGATGATCAGCGACAGCAGGTTGTAGATGACGTCCGACGCGGTCCGGCCGGCGAGGACGGCAGAGCGCGACATCGGCAGCGACTTGAAGCGGTCGATGATGCCTTTCTGCATGTCCTCGGCGATGCCGGCGCCGGTGAACGTGGCGCCGAACATCACGGTCTGGGCGAAGATCCCGGCCATGAGGAACTCGCGGTAGGTGCCGCCGGGGATGTCGATCGATCCTCCGAAGACGTAGCTGAACATCAACACGAACATGATCGGCGACAGGAGGACGAAGACCAGGACCTCGGGGACACGCTTGATCTTGATCACGTTGCGCTTGGCGACGACGGCAGCGTCGGCGATCACCAGGACTGCGCTCATGAGAGGACCTCCTCGGGCTCGGGCGTGGCGGTTCGGTCGTTGCCGGCGGTGTCGGCGTCGGTGTCGTCACTCTCGGTCCGGTGGCCGGTGAGCGTGAGGAACACGTCGTCGAGCGTCGGCCGTCGCAGCCCGATGTCGGTGACGTCGACCGCCCGGATCTCGAACTCCCGCACGGCCGAGGCGAGCGTCGCGACCCCGCCGCTGATCGGCACCTGCAACGTACGGGTCGCCCGGTTCACGTCGACCACGCCCATGCCGACTCCGGCGAGGATCCCTCGGGCGTCGTCGATCGACCCGGGCGTCGCGACCGTCGCCTCGATGCGCTCGCCACCGAGCTGTGTCTTGAGCTGGTCGGAGGTCCCGCGTGCCAGCTCGACGCCTCGGTCGATGACCAGGATCTCGTCGGCGAGCTGATCGGCCTCCTCGAGATACTGGGTCGTGAGCAGCAAGGTGGCCCCGCGCTGGACCAGCTCGCGAATCACGCCCCAGAGCTCGATCCGGCTGCGCGGGTCGAGCCCGGTGGTCGGCTCGTCGAGGAACAGGACCGGGGGTTCGGCCACCAGCGCACCGGCCAGGTCGAGACGACGCCGCATGCCACCGGAGTACGTCTTGACCGGACGGTCGCCGGCATCGACGAGGTCGAACCGCTCGAGCAGCTCGCGGGCCCGAGCTCGTGACCGCTTCTTGCCGAGTCGGTAGAGGCGACCGATCATGTCGAGGTTCTCGTAGCCGGTCAGGACCTCGTCGACTGCGGCGTACTGGCCCGAGAGCCCGATCCGTTCGCGGACCAGCTGCGGTTCGGTGCGGAGATCGGCGCCGGCGATGGTGGCCGTTCCCTCGTCGGGCTCGAGGAGTGTCGTGAGGATGGAGACCGCCGTCGTCTTGCCGGCCCCGTTCGGTCCCAGGAGGCCGAGAACGCTGCCCTCGGGCACCGTCAGGTCGAGGCCGCCGAGGGCGGTGATGTCGCGGTAGCGCTTGGTGAGCCCGGTTGCTCGGATCGCCGCAGTGGCGGTGGGGCTTGCATGCATGGTCGCTCCAAGGGGAGGTGGCTGTTCATGACGTGGGACGGATCGGCCGTCGCGAACTCATCGTCCGGCGACCGGTGATCTCGAGGGTACGAATGGCTGCGGACAGATCACGGCCGCATTGGACGGGAACCGATCGAATTCGCCAGACGGCCGGCGGTGGTGCCGACGAGTTCCGCCAGGTCGTCGCCGCCGTCGATCGTGACGTCGAAGTGGGTGGCCAGCGTGGTCACCTGCGTGAGCAGCCAGCCGAGGGTGTCGGATCGCAGGTGGATGCGGCACCGGCCGTCATCCAGATCCTCGACCTCGATGTCGAGCCATCGGGCCACGTCGGCGACGTCGTCGGGTGCGCCGGCGACCGTCACATCAGCCGAATGGGCCATGGGGCTCTGGCGGATCGATCGGGCGACGAAGCTGGCCGCGTCGTGACCGTCGGGGAGCGTCTGCTCGTCGAACCGCACGCCCGCCAGGCGGGGCGTCTCCATCCGGTCGAGGCGGAAGGTGCGCCAGTCGTCGCGCCGGACATCGAACGCCACCAGGTACCAGCGGCGCCCGACGGACACGAGTTGGTGCGGTTGGACGAGGCGGGCCGACCCCTCGCCGTCCTTGCGGACATAGTCGAACCGCACCTCCTCCCGATCGCGGCACGCCTGGGCGAGCGTGCCGAGCGCCTCCGGATCGACCACGGTGTCGGCCGAGTTCCAGCGGAGGATCGCGGTGTTCGAATGGAGCGCGTTGACCCTGCGGCGGAGGCGGTCGGGCAACACCCCCTCGAGCTTGGCCAGCGCCTGGAGCGCGGTGTCCTCGATGCCGGCGATGGCCGCGCCGGCGGCAGCACGGAGGCCGACCGCCAGGGCGATGGCCTCGTCGTCGTCGAGCACCAGCGGCGGCATGTGCGCGCCGGCAGCGAGCCGGTAGCCACCGGCGACGCCGGGGGTGGCATCGACCGAGTACCCGAGCTCGCGCAGCCGGTCGATGTCGCGACGGAGCGTCCGTCCACTGACCTCGAGGCGTTCGGACAGCGCATTGCCCGGCCAGAACTTGTGGGTCTGGAGCAGCGAGAGCAATCGCAGCGTGCGGGCCGTCGGGTCGTTCACCGTCCCACTGTCGCGCACGATGCGGTCACATCCTGTCCGTGATTGCACCCTCGCGGATCAGCGAAGGCGACGGGCGTGGACGGGGTCGGGCACGCCGCACCGGTCGGGGTGCAGGACCTGACCGATGATCTCGGCACCATCGACCACCCGCGGTCCGGGGCGGACGATGTGGGCGTCGGCGTCGAGCGCCCAGACCTCGGCGCCTCCGGGGAGGTGTCCGGCGTCCACCACCTGTTGCGCAAGCGCGGCTGCGCCGTCGAGGCGATACCCGCACGGCGCCACCAGCACGACCTCGGGTGCGGCGTCCTTCACGGCATCCCACTCGATCCCCACCGAATGCTGTCCTGGCCGGCCGAGCACCGGGTCACCGCCGGCGGCCTCGACCAGGTCGGGAACCCAGTGGCCGGCGCAGAACGCCGGCTCGGTCCACTCGAGCACCATGGCTCGCCGGCGCGGCGCCCCCGCAACCCGTTCACGCAGCGCCGTCGATCGAGCTCGGAGGTCGGCGACGATCTCGCTCGCCCGGGCGGCGGTACCGGTCGCACCACCGGCCAGCCGGACGCTGTCGATCACCTCCTCCAGCGACATCGGATCGAGGGTCAGCACGTCAGCAGCGCACCCGAGGTGGGCGAGCGCATCGTCGACCTCCGACACGTCGACCGCGCACACCGCGCAGAGATCCTGCGTCACGACCAGGGTCGGATCGAGATCGTCGAGTGCGCCGGCATCGAGTCGGTACAGGTCTTCGCCCGCCGTCATGCGCTCCTTGACCACAGCATCGATCGCCGCCGGCGACAGCCCGTCCGGCAACGCCGACGTGGACACGATCCGCCTGGTGCGGGCTTCGTCGGGGAAGTCGCACTCGAAGGTGACACCGACGACCTGGTCGCCGACCCCGAGGTCGAAGAGGATCTCCGTGGCGGAGGGGAGGAGCGAGACGATGCGCATGGAGTCTTCAGTCATCGGCGATGAACACCGTCTTCAGCTCGGTGTAGTGGTCGAGCGCGGCGAGGCCCTGATCGCGGCCCATCCCGGACTGCTTCACGCCGCCGAACGGCGCCTCGATGTGCACCGATGACGAGGTGTTGACCGAGAGCATGCCGGTCTCGATGGCGCGCGACACCCGGAGCGCCCGGCCGATGTCGCGGCACCAGATCGACCCGGAGAGACCGTAGATCGAGTCGTTGGCGAGGGCGACGGCTTCCTCCTCCGTGGTGAAGCTCTGGATGCCGACGACCGGACCGAAGATCTCCTCGCGCATGAACCGCATGTCGAGCGTGGCTCGATCGAAGACGGCAGGGGTGAGGAAGTGGCCGGGGAGGTCGGGCCGGTCGCCGCCGCACAGCCGCCGGGCGCCGTCGGCCTCGGCCGAGGCGATGAAGGACTCGGATTCCTCTCGCTGGCCCGACGAGATGAGCGGTCCCATCTCGGTCGCCTCGTCCTCCGTCGGACCGATCACGAGCGACGCCGCTCGAGCCACGAACCGCTCGGTGAACGCCTCGGCCACGTTCGCATGGACGAACATCCGACTCCGAGCGCAGCAGTCCTGCCCGGCGTTGTCGAACACCGACCCGATGGACGACTCGACACACGCGTCGAGTTGATCGTCGGAGAGGTCGTCGAAGACGACGCTGGCCGACTTGCCCCCGAGCTCGAGGCTGACCCTGGTGATGTCCTGCGCAGCCAGGGACATGATGCGCCGACCGACCTCGGTCGATCCGGTGAAGCTGACCTTTCGCACGTCCCGGTCGGTCACCAGTGCTTCCCCGACCGCACCACCCGGACCGGTCAACACCTGGAACGTGCCCTCGGGAAGTCCGGCCTCGACACAGAGCCGCGACAACGCCAACGCGGTCAGCGGGGTGAGCGACGCCGGTTTGGCCACCACCGCATTCCCCATGGCGAGCGCCGGCGCGAGCTTCCAGCACAGGATCAACAGCGGGAAGTTCCACGGGACGATCGCTGCGCAGACGCCCACCGGCTCTCGGAACGTGAGCAGGGTTCCGGCGGCGTTGCCCGGGATGGTCGAACCGTGCACCTTGTCGACGACGCCGGCGTAGAAGTCGAACACCTCGGCGGCCGCACCGATCTCCCCTCGGGCCGCGCCGATCGGTTTGCCGGCGTGGGCCGACTCGAGTCGCGCCAGGTCCTCTCCATCACGCCGGATGAGCAGGGCGATCGTCCGCAGGACGTCTCGACGGGTCCGCACAGTCGCTCGCGACCAGTCGTTGTGGGCGTCCGTCGCCCTGGCCACGTATGCGGCGACGTCGCCGGCCGATGCCTCGGGGACCTCCGCGACCGTCTGGCCCGTGGCGGGGTTCACGACAGCGCGCAGGGCAGTGCTCATGTCCGGCGACGCTACCCAGCGAGCGCCTGGCCGGTCCGGGTCCGGAACAGCGGGAGACCTCTTGACCGTTCGGTCAATTGCCTGACTACGGTGGCCCCACACGATCAGGGGGAGCTGCCATGAGCCAAGCCAGCCGGAGCGGGCGCACGATCGTCACCGTGCTCGAACCGGAGGACGAGTACACCCACGAGCCCGACGAGGCGTCGAACTACAACGAGTCGATGTACCTCAACGCGTTCGACCTCGGTCAGCAGCTCGGCGGGTGGTTCCGCCTCGGCAACCGCGTCAACGAGGGATACGCCGAGATGACGGTCTGCATCTACCTCCGTGGCGGCAGGGTCGGCTTCGTCTACGCCCGACCCCAGATCGACGACAACGAGGAGATGAATGCCGGCGGCCTGTCGATCGAGGTCGTCGAACCGTTCGAGCACCTCAAGGTCCGCTTCACGGGCACGGTCTGCGTGCTCGACGACCCGGGCCAGATGGCCGACCCGCGCACGGCGTTCAAGACCAACCCATGGGAGGAGTGCGAGGTCGACCTCGACTATCACGGCGTCTCGCCCATGTTCGGTGGGAGACCGGTGTACGAGGACGACGGCAGCGACATCGAGATCGATGCCGAGAAGTCGTTCGCCAAAGCGCACTACGAGCAGCACTGCGCGGTGACGGGCACGATCCGGGTCGGCGACGAGACCATCGACATGGACGGCCTCGGCCTGCGCGACAAGTCGTGGGGGCCCCGCTACTGGCAGGCGATCTCGTGGTACCGCTGGCTGCCTATGGTCTTCTCCGTCGAACCGGATGCCTCACCGAGGGCAATGATGATCTCGATCGTCGGCGGCAAGCCCGGCGGCATGGTCCTCGAGGGCGACGAGTACCACCTGATCCGCGACTGCTCGATCACCTCCGAGTGGGACGACGACCACTACCAGACGTCGATGACCTGCTCGGTCACGACCGACCACGACACCTACGAGGTGACCGGCGACGTCCTCTCGCTCATCCCGTTGCGCAACCGTCGTCAGGACCCCGACGGCAACGAGTTGCTGACCCGCATCACCGAGGCGATGACGAAGTTCGAGTGTCGCGGCAACACCGGCATCGGCATGAGCGAGTACCTCGACCAGATCGAGGACGGCCGCCCCGTCGGTTCCGACGTCGTCTGAAGGAACGCAGCGACCATGGGTACCGAGATCGTCGATCCGCACCACCACCTCTGGCACGACCGGGGCATCGGCGAGTACCTGCTCGCTGATCTCCGCGCGGACACCGACACCGTCCCGGACGTGGTCGAGACCGTCTTCGTCGAGTGCGGGGCGGCGTACCGGACCGATGGCCCGGCCCATCTGCGCCCGGTCGGCGAGACGGAGTTCGTGGCGGCGATCGCCGATTCGAGCGCAGCGAGTCGGGGCGCAACGATCGCAGGAATCGTCGCCACCGCCGACCTCCGACTCCCGCTCGAGCAGCTCGACGAGGTCCTCGACGCCCATGCGGTGGCCGCCGGCGGACGCTTCCGCGGCATCCGCCATGCGCTCTGCCACGCGACCGACGACATCCGCGACGAACTGATGATCCCCGGCGGTGCCCCGGCCGGCCTCGGCGCCGATCCCGACTTCCGACGCGGCGTCGCTCGCCTCGGTGTACGTGGCCTCACCTACGACACGTGGCACTACCACCCCCAGAACCCGGAGTTCCTCGATCTCGCCCGCGAGACGCCCGGCACCACCATGGTCCTCGACCACTTCGGCACACCGTTGGGCGTCGGGCCGTGGGCCGGTCGCCACGACGAGATCTTCGAGTCGTGGACCGACGACATCGTCGCGCTGGCCGGATGCCCCAACGTCGTCGTCAAGCTCGGTGGGCTCGCCATGCCCGACAACGGCTTCGGCTGGCACACCGACGAGACGACGCGACCCGACGTCGACACCCTCGTGGCCGCGCAAGAGCGCTGGTACCACCACGCCATCGACTCCTTCGGCCCGTCACGATGCATGTTCGAGTCGAACTTCCCGGTCGACAAGTTCTCGCTCGACTATCCCGTGTACTGGGACGCGATGCGGGTGATCGCCGACCGGTACGACGACGAGGAACAGGATGCGCTCTTCGCCGGGACCGCACGGCGCACGTATCGCCTGTGACCGGCGGCGCGGTCAGCTGCCACCAGTCCTGAGCAGCCCGCTGGCACACTGCCAGCCTCATGATCGGGGACGGCAGGGAACGGGCGCGATGACGATCACCTACACGACCGATGACGTCATGACCGCAGTCGTCGCGGTCGAGCCCTCGTTCCAGCCCATCCTGTGGCTCGACGATCTCTCGCTCGCCGGCTACGAGGCGCTCGCACGGGGACCACGCGACTCCCCGCTCGCCATGCCGCTCGACCTCTTCGCGGCAGCGAAGGAGCGTGGCGTCGTCGGCGTACTCGAGTCGGCGATGACCAAGGCCACGCTCGACGCGGTCATGGCGAGGCCGTGGGACCCGTCGGTGACGGTGTTCGGCAACGTCGAGCCCGAGACGATGATGTCGCCGCTGGCTCCCGAGGCGATGGCCACGATCGATGTCGCCGAACGACGCGGGGTTCGCGTGATCCTCGAGATCACGGAGCGGGCGCTGCTCGCCAACCCGGCGTCGCTCATCGCCACGTCGAACGCAGCTCGGTCCCGCGGATGGGGCATCGCCATGGACGACGTGGGCGCGCTGGAAGACACCCTCACGTTGCTCTGGGTACTGCAACCCGACGTCGTGAAGCTCGACATGTCGATCCTCCATCGACCCTTCGATTCACGCGCGGCACGGGTGAGCGCCACCGTCCGGCACTACTGCGACCGGACCGGCGCGCTGACGGTGTGCGAGGGGGTCGAGACCGAGGACCACGAGGCTCGAGCCCGAGCGCTGGGTGCCGACCTCGTCCAGGGCTTCCGGTACGCCGTCCCCGGACCGCGCCCCGACGCGGTGACGCGCATCGACCGACCGATCGGGCTCCGGGGCGTGAGTGTCGGTGACCCGCTGCCATTCGTCGACTGCGTCGCGCAGGTCGGCGTCCACGAACTGCCGGGACCGCACATCGAGAAGATGGCCGCCGAGCTGCTGACGGTGGTGACGATGCAGACCGATTCCGCAATCGTCCTCACGACCGCGCCGGATGCCGACGCCGTGCTCCCTGGCTACCTCCAGCTCCTCTCGTCGCTCGCGTCACGCGCCAGCCTCGTCGCCCTGATCGCGCCCGGCGCCTGCGGTGAACCCGCGCCTGGCGTCGTGGGCGTCGATTCCGATGCCCAACCGGACCTGGGTTCTCCCTGGTCGATCACGGTGATCGCGCCGACGATGGCGGCGTCGATCCTCTCCGAGTCGTTCGCCGACACCGGTCCCGCAGCGCCCGTCTCCCACCGGATCCTCCATGATCGACCAACGGTCGCGCACGGGGTCCGCGTGCTCCTCCCGCACATCCTCTCGACGATCTGATCCGCCGTGCGGCTCAGGAGTTGAGGGCGCGGGAGATCGGTCGCAGCGCGTCGAAGGCTGCTTCGAACTGCGGCTGGTGACGGGCATACACCTCGTGATGGACCGCATCGGGCTCGACGACCTCGCCGCCGCTCGCCAGGGCCGAGAGCGCGGCGCGGTCGAGGACGCCGCTGCGGTGGAGCGCGAGGAGTGCGGTGGCGCGGGCGATCGCGACCTCCGGACGTTCCGGCACGCGGACCGGGCGGTTCATCACGTCGGCGACGATCCGCACAGCGCCGGGCGAGCGAGCCGCGCCGCCCACGAACACCAGCTCGTCGATCCGGTTTCCGGTGAGCGCCTCGGCATGGGGCAGGAGCCAGGCCAGATTGTGGGCCACGCCTTCGCAGGTGGCCCGCACCATCTCGGCTCGGCCCACGTCCAGGCTCATGGTCACGAAGCCACCCCGCATGTGGGCGTCGGCGGCCGGCGCCAGCGAGCCGCGGAGCCACGGGAGGAACAGCAGCCCTCGGCTCCCGGCGGGCGTCGTCTGCAGAACCTCGTCGAGCGTCTCGAATCCTCCCGTGTCGACGACGTGTTCGAGCACGTGCTCGACCGATCTCCCACCGAGTCCGTTCTCGGCGAAGAGCAGGAACGCATCGTCGAACGGGCCCGGACACGACAGCACCTCGTGGTCGAGGTCGACCGCCTTCGAGGCGATCGAGTCGACGAGCACCGAGGTGGTGCCGATCGACAGCCCACCGCGACCGGGCCGGCATGCATCGGTCGCCACCGATCCCGCTTGGGTGTCGTTCACGCCGGCATGGACCACGACGCCGGCCGGCAGGCCGAGCAGCGCCGCCACGTCGGGGAGGACGGTGCCGATGGGTTCATCGAGTGGGAGCAGCGGCGGGAGTCGAGACGCATCGACGCCGGACCATCCCAGCAACACCTCGTCGTAGGCGGTCTGACCGAGCGACCGGTTGTCGATCAACTGGCTCATGAACTGCGTCGCCTGGTTGGCGGCGATCCGACCGGTCAGCCGACCGTTCACGTAGTCCATGGGTTCGAGGTACGCGGCAGTCCGGGCGTGGACGTCGGCACAGTCGTGTTGCAGGTGGAGGACATGGCCGAGGCTCATCCCACCGCCCACCGGCGGGATGCCGTGCCGCTCGATGAACCCGAAGAAGGCGTCATCCTCGTCGAGGATCGCGAAGCTCCGCGCGGTCCCCCGCCGGTCGGACCAGAGTCGCATCTTCGCGACCGGGATCCCGTCGACGTCGACGGGAACGATCGACGAGTACTGGCTGTCGACGCCGGCCGAGACGAGCCGCGCCGCGGCATCAGGGGCGCGTGCGAGGCACTCACCGACGGCGCCGACCACGCCCTGCCACTGGGCCTCGGCATCGAGTTCTGCGAGGTCGCCGTCGACGGTGGCAACGAAGGTGCGGCTGGCCAGCGCGTGGACGGTGCCGTCAGCCCCGACGACGGCCGCCTTGACGTTGGTCGTCCCGACGTCGATGCCCAGTGCCGTCTCGGTTCGCACACCCGCATCTGACCACACGCTCCGTCGAGGGAGGATTACCGTCGCCGTGTGGAGCTCAGCACCGACACCATCCGCCACTACCTCGTCCACGTCTTCACCGGCATCGAGCACGTCCTCGCCCGGATGGACGACGACACGGTGAACCGGCGCCCCGAGGGCTGGGGCACGAACTCGGTCGCCGGACTGGTCGTGCACTGCTGCGAACTGGCGCCCTCGTGGTTCGAGATGCCCGGGCTCGGACGCGAGAGCACACGCGACCGGGACACGGAGTTCACCACCGAGGCAACGGTGGACGAGTTGCGGGCTCGGGTGACCGAGGCCGTCGAACGTTGCAGCACGTTGGCGGCGGAGTTCGCGGCCGGGCCGACCGCGACCGACCACGAGTTCCGGGCGTTCCTCCCTGGCGGCGACCGTACGGATGCCGCACTGGTGCTCCACGTGTTCGAGGAGCTGTTCCAGCACCTCGGTCACCTGGAGGTCACGGCCGACGCCCTTGGGCGCCGGCCGGAGGGCTGACCGGTCCTCAGACGTTCTTCGGCCCGACGACCACGGTCTTCTGGTTGACGAACTCGCGGATGCCGAGATGGCTCAGCTCTCGGCCGTACCCCGAGTCCTTGACACCGCCGAACGGCAGACGTGGATCGGACGCCACGAAATCATTGACGAAGCAGCATCCCGCTTCGAGCTCCCGGGCTGCGATGCGCTCGCCCCGCTCGAGGTCCTGGGTGAAGACCGCCGCCCCGAGGCCGAAGCGGGTCTCGTTGGCGATCCGGATGGCGTCGGCTTCGTCGGCGGCCCGCATCACCGCGGCGACCGGACCGAACAACTCCTCCTCGCCGGCGACCATCCCGGTCGTCACGCCGGTGAGGACCGTGGGTGGGTAGAACGCGCCGGGGCCGTCGGGCTTGTGTCCACCGAGCGCCACGGTCGCGCCCTCGTCGATCGACCGGTCGACCTGGTCGTGCAGTTCGTCGCGTAGGTCGACCTGCGCCTGCGGGCCGACGGTCGTCGCCTCCGCGGTGGGGTCGCCGAGGACCGCGTTCCCCATCTCGGCGACGAACGCCTCGACGAAGGCGTCGTGGACCGCGTCGACCACGATGAAGCGCTTGGCCGCGATGCAGCTCTGGCCGGAGTTGACGAGACGGCTGGTGGCGCAGGTCTTCGCTGCGGCCTCGATGTCGGCGTCGGCCAGCACGATGTAGGGATCGGAGCCGCCGAGTTCGAGCACGGTCTTCTTCAGGAGCCGCCCCGCGGTCTCGGCGACGGCGGATCCCGCCGGCACGCTGCCGGTGAGGGTGGCGGCCCGCACGAGGTCGTTCTCGAGCACCGCCTCGACCGCACCGGAGCGGATCTTCAGGCTCCGGAACAACCCGGCAGGGGCACCGGCGTCGATGAACAGCGACTCGATGGCGAGCGAGCAGCCCGTGACGTTGGACGCGTGCTTCAGCAGTGCGCCATTGCCCGCCATCAGGGCGGGTGCAGCAAAGCGGAAGACCTGCCACAGCGGGAAGTTCCACGGCATCACGGCCAGTACCAGGCCGAGGGGCTCGTGGTGCAGGTAGCTCGTGGCCCGGTCGGCGTCGAGCGGGACATCAGCCAGGTGCTCCTCGGCATGATCGGCGTAGTAGCGGCAGACCCACGCACACTTCTCGGCCTCGCCGCGACCACCGGCGACGGGTTTGCCCATCTCGGCCGCCATCAACTGGGCGAGTTCCTCGGCCCGCTCGTCGAGGCCGTCCGCCGTCGCCCGAAGTACGTCGGCTCGGTGCGCGAAGCCGGTTCGGCGCCATTCGACCTGCCGGTCGTGAGCCTCGGCGATGAGCGCCTGCACCTCGTCGTCGGTGTGCTCGTCGTACTGGGCGACGGTCTCGCCGGTGGCCGGGTTCGTGCTCGTCAACATGCCGGCATCCTTACCCGTCGGCGACTTCGGCGATGCTGCCGTCGGGCCGGGTCTCGATGCCGAGCGCCCCGAGCTTGTGCCACGAGCGCTCGACGATGAGCGGGTACGTGTCGAGGTAGTAGGGCAGCGCAGCGCAGGCCTGGTTGACTGCCGCCCCCTTGCTGCGGGTGATGGTGGCGTCGTCGATGATCGTCCGATCCGAGAGCCCCTCGAGGAACACCGCTGCTGAGGCTTCGGTGCACAGCGGCGACCACATGACCTGGACATCGACGGCGGGATCCCCGACACAGGCAGAACCCCAGTCGACGAGGCCCGACAGCCGACCGTCGGTGAGCAGGCAGTTCCCCTCGAGGTCCCCGTGGACCCAGACCGGCGGTCCCTCATGCCGGGGCGCGGCCAGCGCCTCCTCCCAGATGGCGAGAGCAGAATGAGCATCGATCAGATGCGAGGCGGAGTCGATGGCCCGACGGGTGGCGACGTCGTAGCCCGACAGGGGCCGGGCGCGGTTGCGGGCGGGTCTGGCGCCGTCGATCGGAACGTCGTGCAGCTGGTCGACGACGCGGGCGAGGTCGGCGGCGAACGCCACCGGTTCGCGGATCGTGTCGGGGCCAGCCAACGAGCCGGGCAGCCACCGGTGGATCGACCAAGGGAACGGATACCCCTCGCCCGGCGTTCCGGTGGCGACGGGTTCCGGTACGGCGATCGAGAGGTACGGAGCAAGGCGGGGCAGCCACGTCGATTCGAACGCGACCTGCTCGACTGCGGAGGCGATCCTCGGCAGCCGGACGACGAGGTCGGGACCGAGTCGCCAGATCGCGTTGGCGGTGCCCCACGGTTCGACGATCGTCAGCGTCGCGGTCGCGAGATCGGGGAACTGGGCCCGGAGGAGGCGCTGGACGAGGTCGGCGTCGACGGGGACTTCGTCGGAATGCATTCGGGTCGGCACGGTGTCATCGTCGCTCACCGCGAGGCTTGGACGGGTGGCAGTTCCCCCAGAGTTGGTGGCCGGGATCACGCGAACAGGGAAGGAGCGAGAACGCTCCTAGACACGCGGCAACCCCTGGTGCTTGTCCATCATGTCGGCCATGATCCCGGTGATGAACTCGTCGGCTTCCGCCGTCATACCGCCGGCGACACCGCCGTACACCGCGGCCGAGCCCGGCGTCTCGTCCTTGTTCTCCACGGCGTAGGGCACCGCCTCGGCGAGGTCGGCGACGAACTGGTCCACGACACCGTCCTGGGTCTGGGGTCGGGTGACGGCCATGTGGATGGCGTTCGGATACTGCTGGCCGTTGAAGCGCCAGCCGCGGAGCTTCATGAAGTCGTTGACGTGATAGATGTCGAACGCCCCGTCCCCGACACCGCTGCTCGTGAAGCTGAAGCAGAAGGTCGGGTCGCCGACGATCCGGAGCTCGGGATGCGACTCGACTGCGTCCCGCATGGCGTGGGCCGTCGAGAAGATCTGTCGGGCATGGTGGAGGTAGCCCTCGCGACCGAGGCTGACCATCGAGGCCCAGGTGGCAGCGAGCAGGCCACCGGACCGCGAGCCGTCCATGCCGGGCGAGCAGTACTTGCCGCCGGTCCAGTCGGTGCGGAAGAAGTACTGGCTGTTCCGGACGGCCTGGTCCCGGAACAGCAGCGTCGACGTGCCCTTGAGGCCGTAGCCGTACTTGTGGGTGTCGGCCGAGATGGTGGTGACGCCAGGGAGGCGGAAGTCGAACACCGGGATCTGCCCACCGGTGACCTCGGGGCCGAGTTCTTCACCGAAGGGCAGGATGAATCCGCCGAGACATCCGTCGACGTGGAGGCCCACATCGCGCTCGAGCGCGAGGTCGGAGAGCGCCGGCATGGGGTCGATCGTGCCGTAGCCGTAGTTGCAGGCCGACCCGACGATGGCGATGGTGTTCTCGTCGATCTGATCGGCGACGACCTCTGGCCGGACCGTGGTCGTGTCGGGGTCGACCGGGACGTTGCGGATCTCGATGCCGAAGAGGTGGCAGCCCTTGTCGAAGGCTGGATGCGACGTCTCCGGCTTCACCACGTTCGGGTTCGTGATCCCCTTGTCGGACCGGGCGTGGTCGCGGTAGGCGAGCATCGCGTGCATGATCGAGCCTGACCCGCCGGACGTGACCATGCCGGCGATGTCGTGGCCTCGCTCCACGGCCGCCTCGCCGTGCATCAGGTCGAGCGCCATGGCGACGACCTCACCCTCGAAGCGTGTGGCCGAGGGGCACATGTCGCGCTGGAGGATGTTCATGTGACCGAAGAGGCCGAACACCTCGTTCATGAAGCCGTAGTGATCGTGGTCGCCGCAGTACATCGAGCCCGAGCACTTGCCGGTCTCCCATGCGGCGTCCTCGGCCGATGCCAGGCCCCGGAGTTCCTCGAGGATCGACTCGCGGCTGCGACCCTCCTGCGGGAGCACCCGGTTGACGGGAAAGCGGTCGGCGTAGGGGTACAGGCTGCTCATGACGTGCTCCACATGGCGGCGACCGTAGTGGCATCGACCTCAGCGTGGCTTTGCCGCCAGGACGCCCGACGCCTCGAGCGCGTCGACCTGCTCGTCGGACCGTCCGAGGAGGTCTCGGAGCACCGTCCGGTTGTGCTGGCCGAGTGTCGGCGCCGGCCCGTCGGCACTGGGCCGGTCTCCGTCGAAGGCGAGCGGGAAACCGGGGATGGTCACCGGTCCGGCGATCGGGTCGACCACCTCTCGGATCATGCCGCGCTCGACGAGATGCGGTTGGTCGACGAATTCGGCCGGGCTGAGCACCTTCGAGCACGGCACCCGTTGGGCATCGAGCGCCGCGATGATGTCGTCGTCGCGTTCGAAGGTCGCCATCCACGCCTCGATGAGGTCGGTCAGCGTGTCCCGGTGGGCGAGACGACCGTCGTTGGTCCGGAAGCGTTCGTCGTCGCCCAGTTGCGGACGACCGAGTGCTCGCCACAGTCCGTCGATCTGCCCCTGGGTGCAGAACACGACGATCCATCCCTCGGGCGACCGGTAGCCGGCACCCGGTGCCGACGGCTGGTAGTGGCGTCCGGCCCGCATCGGCACGTATGGCTCGTCGGCGTCGTCGGTGATCGACGGTGCGTAGACCGCGGTCTCGTGCATGTGGACCAGCGAATCGACCATCGACGCATCGATGTGGCAGCCCCGGCCGGTCCGCTCGCGCTGGAAGAGCGCCATGCCGATGGCCCCGAAGGCGTGGACGCCGGCACCGGTGTCGGCCAGACCGATGCCGACGAACGTCGGCGGTCCGTCAGGGTCGCCGGTCATGTGCATGATCCCGCCGTATGCCTGCGCCACGAAGTCGAAGGCCGGCTTGTCGCGCAGCGGCCCGGTCTGCCCGAATCCCGACACCGACGCCATGATCAGTCGGGGATTGGTCGACGACAGCTCGTCGTATCCCCACCCCTTCCGCGCCATGACCCCAGGACTGAAGTTCTCGACCACGACGTCGACCTCGTCGGCCAGCGATCGGACGATGGCGATCCCTTCGTCGGACCGCAGGTCGAGGCAGATGCTCTGCTTGCCACGGTGCTGTTGCACGAAGAACCCGGCTCGTCGGTTGCGGCGCGGCGCGAACGCCCGGCTCGGATCGCCGTACGGGGCGGCCTCGACCTTGACGACCTCGGCACCCATCTCGGCCAACATCCGGGTACACGCCGGTCCGGCCAGGTACTGCGTCAGGTCGAGCACACGGACACCTGCGAGCATGGCGTCCTCGACCACCGTCCTACTCCGGCGTGACGTACGCAGCGGTGAGACCGCCGTCGACCAGGAAGGTCGAACCGGTCATGTAGCTCGAATCGTCGCTGGCGAGGAAAAGGGCGGACTTGGCCATCTCCTCAGGCTGGCCGAATCGCCCCATCGGGACATGGACCAGTCGACGCTGCTTCTTCTCCTCGGTGTCGAGGAAGTCCATCAGGAGCTTGGTCTCGAGCGGTCCGGGACACAGCGCGTTGACCCGGATGTTCTCCCGGGCATGGATCACGGCGAGCTCACGGGTCATCGC
Organism: Acidimicrobiales bacterium; assembly: GCA_037968675.1. GTDB lineage: Bacteria > Actinomycetota > Acidimicrobiia > Acidimicrobiales > Salinilacustritrichaceae > Salinilacustrithrix. Next base: position 31,553 of record JBBKVY010000023.1, read on the forward strand.
GAGGACGGCGCCCTTCGATGCCGTGTACGCGAGCTGCGCGGTGGCCGCACCCACGACGGCGACGAAGCTGGCGGTGTTGATGATGGACCCGCCGCCGGTGTCGCGCATCGCGGGGATGCCGTACTTGCAGCCCAGCCACACGCCCTTCACGTTGACGGCGAACGTCGTGTCCCAGACGTCCTCGTTCGTCTCCTCGGCGTCACCGTCGGTGGGCAGCATCACGCCGGCGTTGTTGAACAGCACGTCGAGCCGGCCGAACTCCTCGACCGTCGTGTCGACCATGCGGCGGACCTCGTCCTCCGACGAGATGTCGACGGTCAGGGCCTTGGCCCGTCCGCCGGCAGCGGTGATCTCGTTGGCGACCCCGTTGGCGCCGTGGTGGTCACGATCGACGCACAGGACGGTCGCGCCCTCGCTCGCGAACAACCGTGCCGAGTCGGCGCCGATGCCGCTGGCCGCGCCGGTCACGATCGCCACCTTCCACTGGAGCTTCACGACGGCATCCTGCCAGACCCCGGAAAATCGCTGTGGATCGGGTCCGGCTTCCGGACCTTTCTCACGGTGATTTTCCTGCGTGGCGGGCGAGCTGGTCGAAGAGGCGTTGCTGGGTGGGGTCGGTCGCGGCCGACAACTCGGGGTGCCACTGCACACTGGCGAGCCACGGATGGGACTCGTGCTCGGTTGCCTCGATCGTGCCGTCCGGCGCCCAGGCGACGGCATGCAGCCCCTCGCCCAGACGATCGACGGCCTGGTGGTGCCAGCTCATCGGCGTGGGGCCCTCCGCCCCATCGGCATACGGCTCCATCACCTCGGCGACGAGCGAGCCGGGCTCGACTCGCACGTCGTGGAGCACCGGACCGGGCAGGCCTCGACGGATCGCGTCGGCATCCCGGTGGACGATGGCGTCTCCGACGACGTCGGGCAGATGCGGATGGAGCGTGCCGCCGAGCGCGACGTTCACGACCTGTGAACCGCGGCAGATCGCCAGTGTCGGGATCTCGCGCTCGAGCAGGAGGTGCACCAGTGCGAGCTCGTCGGCATCGCGGGCTTCGTCGAGCGAGTAGATCGTCTCGTGTCCCTCGCTGCCGTAGGTCGCAGGGTCGAGGTCGCCTCCACCCGCGAGCACGATGCCATCGAGGCGCTCGACGAGGCGCTCGATCACCCCTGCTCCGGGGGGGAGGAGCACGGCGTCGGCGCCGGCCCGGCGAACGCACGCGACGTAGTCGTCGGGGAGCTCGTAGCGACCCCTGTCGTTCTGCGGATACGTCGTGATCCCGACGAGCGGGCGAACCGACGTCATCAGATCCGCTCGAAGTAGCGCGTCCGCTCCCAGTCGGTGACCGCGGCGTCGTAGGCGTGGACCTCGGTGCGGAAGAAGTGGACGTAGTGATCCACGACCTCGTCGCCGAATGCTCGGCGGGCGAACGCCGACCGGTCGAAGCGTTCCACGGCCTCGGCCAAGGTGCGGGGCACCGCCGGGAGGTCGGCGGCCGAATAGGCGTCGCCCTCGAACATCGGGGGCGGCTCGGTCTCGTTCTCGATTCCGTCGAGACCGCTGGCCAACGCCGCGGCATAGGCGAGATAGGGGTTCACGTCGGCGCCGGGAATGCGGCACTCGATGCGCTTGCCCGGCCCCTCGCCCACGATCCGGAAGCCGGTCGTGCGGTTGTCGTTCGACCACGCCACCGCCGTGGGCGCCCAGGACTGTGACTGGTAGCGCTTGTACGAGTTGATCGTCGGGGCGAGGCAGACCATCAGATCGGCGGCGTGGGCCATCCACCCGCCCAGGAAGTGGCGGAACGTGTCGTCACCGATCTCCGGCGGCACGGCGAACACGTTGGCGTTCTCGCGCCACAGCGACAGGTGGAGATGGGACGACGAACCCGCCTCGGCCGAGTCGGGCTTGGCCATGAACGTGACCGCCGACCCGAGCGATTCGGCGATCTCCTTGCACGCGTGTTTGAGCACCACGTGACGGTCGGCCATCGACCGGACATCGGCGTACTTGATGTTGACCTCGTGTTGACCGCGACCCCACTCACCCTTGGTGGACTCGACCGGGATCCCCGACGCCGCGAGATGACGGCGGAACGCCCCGTTGACATCCTCGGTCCGCGTGCCCTGGAGCAGGTGGTAGTCCTCGATGTACCAGCCCGCCGGGGTGAGCTCGCGGTACCCGTCGCGGGCCGCCGCCACGTAGTCGTTCCGGTAGAGGAAGTACTCGAGTTCGCTGGCGGCCATCGCGTGGTACCCGACGTCGGCCGCCCGCTCGAGTTGCCGATCGAGGATCGACCGGGGCGCGACCGCGACCGCCGTGTGGTCCTGGGCTCCCCCGGCATCACGGTGGGCGTCACAGAGCACCATGGCCGTGCGGTCGAGCCACGAGCACACCCGCAACGTCGACAGGTCGGGAACGAGGTGGATGTCGCCGTAGCCTTTCTCCCAGTCGGTGAAGGCATAGCCGTCCACCGGCTCCATCTCCATGTCGACGGTGAAGAGATAGTCGCAGGCATGGGTGCCGCCGGCGGGGTCCTCGAGGAAGAAGGCGGCATCGAGACGCTTGCCCACCAACCGGCCGTAGAGGTCGGGGAACGCGACGATGACGGTGTCGACGGCCCCCGAGGCGACGAGGACGCGGAGACCGACGACGTCGATCATCCCCGGTGGCCGCGCAGCATCCATGCGGTCGACATCCAACCACAGCCGATCGGGCGGACACGCCGTGATGTGCTGCACTGTTCGGATGCGTGTTCGCCGAACTCTGATCGCCGCTCTCTCGCTCGCGCTGCTCACCGCGGCCTGTGGTGACGATCCCGAGGAGGGCGGCAACGAGGTCGACGGCGTGGTCGTGGAGTCGGGTCAGACCAACACCCACGTGGCCGACCCGACCTACGACAGCGATCCGCCGTCGGGAGGCGACCACATCGAGGTCTGGCTCGACTGCGGCGTCTATGACATCGCGGTCCCCAACGGGAACGCCGTGCACTCGCTGGAGCACGGTGCCGTGTGGTTCGCCTACGACCCCGCCGCAGACGTCGACGTCGACGCGCTCATTGCCCTGGCGGACGAGAAGCCGGATCGGGTGATCGTCTCGCCGTACCCCGGAATCGACTCGCCCGTCGTCGCAGTGGCCTGGGAACGACGCCTCGCAGTCGACTCGGCCGACGACCCCCGCCTCCAGGAGTTCCTCGACGCCTACGTCAACGGGGCCGCAGCGCCCGAGCCCGCCGTCACCTGTGCGGGCGGGGTCGGCCTGGTCGACTGACCGGACCTGGTGCTCAGTTCACCAGGTGTGGGACGACGACGACGACCGAATCGGGACACACGTCGTGGGACTCGACGAACTGGCTCACGTCCTCGACCGCGATCGTCCGGACCTCGACGACCTCGCCGTCCGGGCACGGGTAGGGGCCGTCGTGGACGACCTCGTAGATCCCGCAGTTGATGCCCACGCCGGAGCCGTCGTACCGGTCGATCGCCAGCGGTCGGAGCTCGCCCGAGATCCCGGCCTCTTCGGCCAACTCGCGGGCTGCAGCAGCGTCCCACGATTCGCCGGCACCGACGACCCCGCCGAAGCAGAGGTCCCACCAACCGGGGCACACGTCCTTCCAGTCGGCGCGCCGGTGCACGACCACGCGGGCATCGCCGGTGCGCACGATCACGTACGTGGCGCGGTGACGCGCGCCGGTGCGACGCATCTCTGCCCTGGTGATCTGACCGACGACGTTGTCGTCGACGTCGACGACGTCGACCAGTTCGACGTCAGCCGGAGGCCCGGGGCTCAGATCTAGCGCTCTTCCTTGAAGATCACGTGCTGGCGGATCACGGGATCGAACTTCTTGAGTTCGAGACGCTCGCGGGTGTTGACCTTGTTCTTGCGGGTCACGTAGGTGAACCCGGTGCCGGCCGTGCTCTTGAGCTTGACGATGGGGCGCTTGTCGTTCTTGGGCATCAGAGCTTCACTCCCTTGCGACGCATGTCGGCCAGGACGGCGTCGATGCCCTTCTTGTTGATCGTCTTGATGCCCTTGGCCGAGACGGTGAGGCTGACCCAGCGTTTCTCGGACTCGACCCAGAAGCGCTGCTTCTGGATGTTCGGCGTCCATCGACGGTTGCCGCGGCGGTGGGAGTGGCTGATGGTCTTGCCGAAGCTGGGCTTGCGGCCGGTGACCTGACAGATGTTCGACATGCGATGACATTCCTTCGGGTGACGCGCAGGTGCGGGCCGCGATCCTCGACGCTCGGGACACGAGCAGTCGACGAGTTTCGCAGGCGCGCGCCAGAATCGACAACCCGAACGACATCTCCGCAACAGGTTGTCCACCGTCTGTCCCCACCTGTGGGAAACCACATCGTTGTAATCACAGGTGTGGAAGTCCTGGGGATTGGCGAGTACGAGCAGCACGCTCACGAGGCGGACGAAGGCCCCGACCACCGCCGAAAGCGCTTCGACCGTCGCACGCATCGCCTCGAGCCCCCGGCGAGCCATCGGCGAAGGGCACGCCGATACGGTGCCACCGTGATGGAGCCCACTGCGTACCTCGACTTCCTGCGGACCGACCTCGACGCCATCGTCGCCACGCCGGCCGATGCGCTCGGAGCCGACGTCGCCGCCTGCCCCGGTTGGACCGTGGCCGACCTGCTCGGCCACCACGAGGGCGTCCTCCGGTTCGCGACCGCACAGCTCCGGGCCGCGCCAGGGTCTGACCTCGTGCCCTTCGACCCACCTTCGGAGAACGTCGACCGGCTCCGGGCGTTCGCGGCCGCCGCCGATCACCTGTACGAGGAGTTGCTCGTCGTCGATCCGACCGAGCACCGGCCGAACTGGGCCAACGCACCGGACTCCACGTTCTGGTTCCGCCGCATGTCCCAGGAAGCCGCCATCCACCGCTGGGACGCCGAGGCGGCCCACACCACGCCGACGGCGATCGGCACCCGCCTCGCCGTGGACGGGGTCGACGAGTTCGCCGACGTATTCCTCCCCACCGCGAAGCGGCGAGGCATCACCGGCGAGGGCGAGACGGTCCACCTCCACGCCACCGACGACGACCTCGCCGACGGCACCGGCGAGTGGATGTTCACCTTCACCCCCGAGGGCGTCGACGTCGAACGCACCCACGGCAAGGGCGACATGGCCGTTCGCGGGTCTGCCTCCGACCTGTTGTTGTTCGCGTGGAACCGTCGACCGATCGACGTCGAGACCTTCGGCACCACCGGCGCCCTCGCGTGGTGGGTCGCGCGCGTCCAGATCTGATCGGCGACCCGATCTAGAGACTCGGGCCCTCGTCGCGGACCTTCTCGACGTCGGCGACCGCGGCTCGAAGGGCCTCGATCCACTCGGACTGGTTGGCGCCGACCAGCTTCACGCACCACGACAGGGCCTCGGACCGAGATCGGGCGATGCCGGCGTCGATGAGGGTGTCGAGGACCTGTCGCTCGTCGAAGAGGAGCCGCGTCATCACCGGGACGTTGGCCACGGTGAACCGGCGCTCGAGGCCATCGCATCGGGTGCCCCACGAGACCTTCTTGCCGAAGAGGTGCTCGGCCTCGTTGGCGATGACGATGCGACGTTCCCGCGTGTCCTCGCGGAATCCGTTGATCCGCGCCGAGGCAGCCACCCGGCGGGAGTCGTCATCCGAGTCGTCGGCGTCGGCGCTGAGCGTGGGCGTCGCCAGCGTGCCGAGGACCAGGATCTCATCCTTGTCGATCCGGACCTCGAGGGCCGTGAACCACTCGTCCTCGACCCGTCCTCGGAACCATCCTGTGATGTCTTTTGTCCATGACATGATTACATCATTACTCATATCGTCGGTTCGGGCAACCACCGCCGTGGCAGGCTGGCCGACATGGGTGTTCCTGCCGCCGATCCGGACCTGCTGGCATGGGCGGTCGAGCTCACCAAGGAGGCCGGGCGCCGGACGCTCACCCGGTTCCGGGCCGACGACCTCGCCATCGAGTCGAAGGGCGACGGCACCCCGGTGACCGAGGCCGACAGGGACGCCGAGGCCTACATCCGGGCGGAACTGGCGTCGGCGCATCCCGACGACGCCGTTCTCGGCGAGGAGGAGGGGTCCGCTCCGGGATCGTCGGCCCGGCGCTGGATCATCGACCCCATCGACGGCACGAAGGCGTTCATGCGTGGCGTGCCGCTCTACTCGAACCTGACCGCACTCGAGGACGAGCACGGTTGGGCCGTCGCCGTGATCAACCTGCCCGCGCTCGACGAGTGCGTGTACGCCGGTCGCGGCCTGGGGTGCTTCCAGGACGACCGCAACGGGCGCCGTCAAGAGGCATCGGTGGCACCGCGCGCATCGACACCGTTCCTCACGGCGTCGGGGTTCACGCACTTCGACGAGAACGCCCTGCTCGCGGTGAAACGGGCCGGGTGGGCGCTGCGGACCTGGGGCGACGGATACGGCTATGCCCTGGTGGCCACCGGCCGGGCCGATGCGATGGTCGACCCGTCGGCCGCGCTGTGGGATGTGGCCCCCATGCCGCTGATCCTGGCCGAGGCAGGCGGTCGGTTCACGACCTACGACGGGGGCGAACTGCGCACGGTCGATCCCCTGTCGTGCAGCGGCGTCGCCACCAACGGCGAGGGTCACGACGACCTGGTGGCGCTGCTCGGGCCGACGCCGGATCGCGCGTGACGCTGGTTCGCGGCGTCGGCTCCGAGTTCGTGGAGGTCGTCAGGCCGAGCCGACGAACACCGCGGCCCGGACCCCGAGATCGGCGAGGTCGGCGAGGAACGTGGTCGAGTCGACCACTGAGGCGAGTCCGTGTGCACCGGGCGGGAAGTCGCCGGCGACGGCACGCCGGGTCGTGAGGCCGGCGACGGCGCCGGCAGCGACCGCCGGACGATCGATGGCACCGGCGACCTCGATCACGGTCGCCCCGTCGCGTCGACCCCGGAGCTCGACACGCACCGCACCGATCCGACCCTCTGGGTGCGGCCGGCGAAGCATGGGGAGCCACGCCGTCAGTCGCTGGCGGCGGTTGGCCGCCTGACGGGCCGTGATGCGTTCGGCGGTCGGGAACCCCCGCCGGAGGAGGATCGAGTCGGGGAGGCCGGCGCGGTAGCAGTCGACCGAGCCGATCGGGTCGGGAAAGACGCACAGCTCACGGCCCGACCCGCCCGGACGACGTACCCACGCGCCGTCGCGCCAGTCGGCCGCGTGGGTCGAGAGCGCGGCATGGTGCTGGCGGGCGCAGGCAGGCCCCCCGGTGCCGAAGCGGGCGACGTGGATCTCGTCGACGTGATCCATCCACCCGGCGACATGGCGGGCCAGGACACAGGTGAGACCCGGCGCGAAGCCGGCCCCGGCGACGACCGACACACCGCGAGCTCGGGCTTCGCCGTCGAGCGCGAGCAGTCCCTCGACGTCGGTGATCGCGTCGCTGGTGGAGACCACGTGGCGACCGTCGCCCACGGCCCGCCGCGCCTGGTCGACATGGGTGCCGGCGGGTCCGGCGAGCAGGACCGCCGCACCGGGCTCGCTGAGGGTCCCGATCGATGCTGCGGATCCGAGCGACCGACGGAGCGCCGCCGGCCGTTCACCGGGTCCGGCCAGGACGACACCGTCGCACTCGTCACACCCGGCGAGCTGTCTCGCAGCGCGCGCGCCGGTTGCACCGATCCCCGAAACCGTGACGCTCTGCCTGCCCTGGGTCCCACTCACCGGCGGATCACCGGAGATCGTTCCCCTTCAGCTCCCGCCAGCCGCCGCTCTGGGGAGGCGTGCCGCCGGTCCCCCGGACGCGAAGGACTCCGGCCACCACGGCCGCAACGCCCAGTGCCGCTACTGCCCGTCGCAACAGGTTCATGGGGGAGCTCCTCGCCGGGGACGGACCGGCAGCTGGTGCGAGGCCGGGCCCCGCGACTGCCGGACAGAAGCCGTGCGGCGCAGCCGACGACTCCGAGGAGCCCGGAGGGCTCCCGTGGGGCTAGCAAGAATCGAACTTGCGACCTCACCCTTATCAGGGGTGCGCTCTAACCGACTGAGCTATAGCCCCGGGAGGCAGGCGAATCTAGACGACCTTGTCGGCCGAACCCAGACCGATCGACTCGCTCTCGCGCTCGTGGGAGTCGGTCGTGCCGTTGGCGTCGCGGGTGGTCGGCGTGGTCCAGGTCTCGTTGGGAGCCGGCATCTTCCAGTGATCGCTGGCCGTCGGGGTCCCGGAGGCCGGATGCTCGGTGGCCGGGGCCTCGGAGGCCGGTGTGTCGGCGGTCGGTGAGTCGGTGACCGGATGCTCGGAGGTCGCGCGTTCGGGGATCGGGGGCTCGGCGGTCGGGGACTCGGAGATCGGGGGCTCGGCGGTCAACGGCGTCGACCGCCGGGAGGCGCCAGGAGCAGGCCGACGTGCCGGCGTGACGATCAGGTCCTCGTCGATCGCCGTTATCCGGATACCGCCGGTGAGATCGGAGATGAGGTTGAACAGCACCGCGCCCAGCGCCGACATGGCGACGAAGAGCGCGCACAGGATCGCATAGCCGACGGCCGCCGACTGGAACACCACGCTGCCCACGATCTCGAAGCTGTCGTAGCCACCGGAGTCCTCCATGAAGCCTTCGATGCCGTCGATGGTCCCGACACGGTCGGCGGCCCGCCACAGCAGGTAGCTGCTGATCATCCCGATGACGTACCCGCACACGGCGAAGGCGGTGGCGATCTTGGCCACCGACCAGACCTCCACGTGCCGCACCACCCGGTGCACGAGGCGGGCCTTGCGGCGGCGGCGCGGTGGTGGCTTGCGGCTCCCCCGGCGTGCGCCCGCGCGCCCATCGTCGCGACCCTGGGTCCCGCCGTCTACTCGCAGGCCTGAGGGTTCCGTGGACATCGTGCTCCAGTGTATGAACGTCGGGTCAACCGCCCCGTGCACCGAGCATATTCGGCTCCGGCGGAACCCTGGCTGACACCCCCGGAGCGGTAGAATCACCTGCATGTGATTCGCGTCCCGGAGACGCGTTTGCCCTACCCGCCCCGACCGCCGAGCAGTACTCCGAGGAATGATCTCCCAGTGTCCGACCAGAGCACCCCGCCACCCCCGACCGACGGCGGCGACACGGACGAGTCCGGCGGCGACCAGTACGACATCGAGCCCATCGAGATCCAGGACGAGATGGAGAACTCGTTCCTCGAGTACGCCATGTCGGTCATCATGTCCCGGGCCCTGCCCGATGCGCGCGACGGCCTCAAGCCGGTGCACCGCCGGATCCTGTGGGGCATGGAGGACATCGGCGCCCGCCCCGACCGTTCGCACATGAAGTGCGCCCGCATCACCGGCCACGTGATGGGTCACTTCCACCCCCACGGCGACGGCGCCATCTACGACGCCCTCGTCCGCATGGCCCAGCCGTTCTCGCTGCGCCATCCGCTCATCGACTTCCACGGCAACTACGGCTCGCCCGACTTCGGTCCCGCCGCCGCCCGCTACACCGAGTGCCGTCTCGACAACCTCGCCACCCACCTCCTCGACGGCATCGGCGAAGAGACGGTCGACTTCTCCGACACCTACTCGGGCGAGTTCACCGAGCCCACCGTGTTGCCGGCCCGGTTCCCCAACCTGTTGGTCAACGGCTCGGAGGGCATCGCCGTCGGCATGGCCACCAAGATCCCGCCACACAACCTGGGTGAGGTCATCGATGCCACCGTCCACCTGCTCAACAACCCCGGCGCGTCGGTCGAGGACCTGATGAGCTACGTCAAGGGTCCCGACTTCCCCACCGCTGGCCTGCTGATGGGCCGCCAGGGGATCATCGACGCCTACACGACCGGCAAGGGAACGGTGAAGCTGCGGGCCAAGGCCGAGATCATCGAGGGCAAGACGCGGGATCAGATCGTCGTCACCGAGATGCCCTACCAGACCTCGATCTCGGCCACGGCCTCCAAGATCAAGGACCTGGTCAACGACAAGGTGATCGAGGGCATCGCCGAACTCAACGACGAATCGGCCAAGGGCAAGACGAAGCTCGTGGTCACCCTCAAGCGCGACGCCCCCGGCCTCGTCGTGCTCAACAACCTCTACAAGCACACGCCGTTGCAGACCAGCTACTCGATCAACATGGTCGCCCTGGTCGACGGCGTGCCCCGCACGCTCAACCTGTTGCAGGCGCTCCAGTCCTACGTCGGCCATCAGGTCGAGGTCATCACCCGTCGCTCCGAGTACCGCCTGCGCAAGGCCGAGGCCCGCGCGCACATCGTCGAAGGTCTGCTCAAGGCGCTCGACATGATCGATGCGATCATCGACGCCATCCGGGCGTCGGCCGACAAGCAGGCGGCGCGCGAGGCGCTCATGGCCGCGCCGTTCGAGTTCTCCGAGACCCAGGCCGAGCACATCCTCGACATGCAGCTGTCCCGATTGACCCGTCTCGGTCGCACCGACCTCGAAGAGGAGATGGGCAAGCTCCGCGAGACCATCGACGAGCTCAATGCCATCCTCGCCGACGACGTGAAGCTGCGGAAGGTGATCGAGGACGAGCTGCGCGAGATCCGCGAGAAGTTCGCCACCGACCGACGGTCGATCATCACCCATGATCCGGGCGAGCTGAACATCGAGGACCTGATCGACGACGAGGAACTCGTCGTCACCATGTCACACCGTGGCTACGTGAAGACGGTCGAGGCCGACAGCTTCCGGCGCCAGGGTCGGGGCGGGCGGGGAGTGGCCGGCACCAAGCTGCGCGACGAGGACTACGTCACCAAGATCCTCACCACCACTGCGCACGCGTACCTGCTGTTCTTCTCGAACCAGGGGAAGGTGTACCGACTCAAGGCCCACGAGATCCCCAAGAAGGACCGCACCGCACGGGGAACGGCGATCGTGAACCTGCTCCAACTCGAGCCGGACGAGCGCATCCAGGCGATCATCGACACCCGCGACTACGAGACGCAGCCGTACCTGTTCTTCGCCACCAAACAGGGCCAGGTCAAGAAGACCAAGTTCTCCGAGTACGACAAGTCGCGCCGCGACGGGCTCATCGCCATCAACCTGCGCGACGGGGACGAGCTGGTCAAGGTGCTGTCGTCTGACGGCGAGTCCGACATGTTCATGGTCTCCAAGGCGGGCATGACAATCCGCTTCAACGAGTCCGACGTGCGCCCGATGGGGCGCAGTGCCGCCGGCGTACGGGGCATGAAGCTCAAGTCGGCCGAGGACGAGGTGGTGTCGTGCGACATCGCCCGCGACGACACCGCGATCCTGATCGTCACCGACGCCGGCTACGGCAAGCGCACCCAACTCGACAAGTTCAACTCGCAGGGCCGGGGCGGCATGGGCGTGCGGGGCATCAAGATCACGGCCAAGAAGGGCGCCGTGGTTGCGGCGTTCATGGTCGGACTCGACGACGAGATCTTCGTGATCGCCAACGACGGCGTGACCATCCGGATGGAGGCGCGCAGCATCTCGTCGCAAGGTCGAGATGCCACGGGGGTCAAGGTCATGGACGTCAAGGACGACGTACACGTCGCCGCCGTGGCACCGGTACTGTTCTCCGACGACGACGACATGTGAGGACGGCCCGGGCGGGCTCGTCTCCTCGCCGACACTTCCCCCGACATCACGTGCTGGAGGGAAGCCATGTCCACCCCGTCATCTCGAGGCCAGGCGACGCCACTGTGGGCGATCGTCCTCGTCCTGGCCGCGCTGTTGTTGGTCCCGCTCGCGCTCCTGGCGCGAGCCACGATCGAGCGCTCGCAGGCGCAGAACGCGGCCGACGCCGTCGCGCTCGCGGGTGCCCTCGAAGGCGAGGCCGAGGCCCGAACGATCGCCGAGCTGAACCATGCCCGAATCGAGTCGTACGAGCGCCACGACGACACCGTCGAGGTGGTGGTCGTCGTGGGTGGACGGCGCGCCACCGCTCGTGCCGAGCGATCGACCACGCGGTCAGGTCAGGGTGATCGGTGACGCGCCGTCGTCGGCCGCCCAGTACGCCTCGGTGATCCAGTCGCAGACCTGGTCGTCGATCTCCCCGGGCACTCGGACGTTGACGACGTGGAACCAGCGGCCGCCCTCCCCCGTCACCTTGCGGGAGAACCGTTCACTGTCGACCTTGCGGTGGAGGATGAAACCGACGGCGATCCACTGCACCTTGGTCCGCAGTTGGAGGAACGTGCGGGTGCCGTGCTTGCAGAACAGACCGACCGACACCGGCTCGACGTAGGTCGGCTCGCCGGGGATGGTGTCGAGGTGGGCCTGGACCGCCTCGTAGATCGGCCGTTCGAAGTCGGGGCCACTCGAGAAGTACTCGTCGAGCGTCATCGCCGGGGCGCAGTCGTGCCCCTGTCCCCGCCGGCCGAAACGGCGCTGGCAGTCGGGGCAGGTCCACATCGGGCCAGCCTCGCGCGGCAGGGGCAGGGATACGCTCCGACCATGAGCATCCCCGTCGAACTCGAAGGCCTGGCCGACGCGATCGGGCAACGCACCATGGGCCCCTACCTGCTCACCTCCGACGACGACGGTCGCCCTCACGCCACAGCGATCGCGCTCCGGTGGGACGGCTCGCATCTCCTCGGGCCCTGCGGCCGCTCATCAGGCCGGAACGCTGCCGCCCGTCCGGCAGTGTCACTCCTGTGGCCACCCGACGCTGCCGGCGAGTACAGCTTGATCGTCGATGCGGACATGACCGTGGACGGCGAGGACGACACCCGGCTCGCTCGCCTCGCGCCCACCCACGCCATCCTCCATCGTCCGGCCGAGGTCCCGGATCCGGACACCGACTGCGCCCACGACTGCCGCAAGGTCCTGTGAGCAGATCGGCATGATGGGTCTCCCGACCTATTGACACAGGCCGCGCGTGCTTGTATGGGGCATGGCCTCGAATCCGCGCACGTTCGCCCTGCAACCGGCATCGGGCCCCGCCGCATCGGTCGCCACCCGTGACCTGCACCGATATCTGCTCCTTGCCACCCTCCAGGTGCTCGACGTCGCCACCACCTGGACGATCCTCGCCAACGTCAGTGCACGCGCCGAGGCCAATCCGATCGTGGGCGGTCTGATCGACCACGGGGGCCTCGCCGTCGCCATGGTGACCTTGCTCGCCGTCAAGCTCGCCGTGGTCCGGGTGCTCTACGAGAAGCAGACGGGCGTGAAGCTGATGTCGGCGGTCTACGGCCTGGTGATCTTCAACAACGTCTTGTTCCTCGGTCTCTGGCTCCTCGGTTAGGAACGCTCGACCACGTCGAGTCGACCGGCCCGTCGACCACCAGTCGGAAGCGGCCACGACCCGTCTTGTCGATCCTCATCGATCCGGCCCGTTCGTCGAGGCGACGCTTCAGGAGGATCAACCGACTGTCGGAACTGGTTCGACAGCGCGACCCGTTGGTCGTCGACCAGGCACACCCGAGACAAGGAGGTGACGTTGGGCGTGCCGTCGCCGAGGCACTGGCCCGTCTCCTCGATCTCTGACCGAACCCACACCGACGAGTTCTGGAATCCGCGTCCGACAGAGCCCCCCGGTTTTCAGATGTCCACGAACTTGACGTCCTTGGCGTTGGTCACGATGAAGTCCTTGCGGGCCGGGACGTCGTCGCCCATCAACACCGACATGACCTCGTCGGCCAAGGCCGCCTGTTCGACAGTGACCTGCAACAGCCGGCGGGTGTCCGGGTTCATGGTCGTGACCTCGAGCTCGTCGGCGTCCATCTCGCCCAGGCCCTTGAGGCGCTGGAAGTCCTTCTTGTGGTTCGGGTTCTCGCGCAGGAAGGCGGTCCGGGCCTTCTCGTCCTTGAGGTAGATCTTGGACTTGCCGACGAGGGTCGAGAAGAGCGGCGGCTGGGCGATGTAGACGCATCCCTTCTCGACCAGCGGCTTCATCTGCCGGAAGAAGAAGGTGAGCAGGAGCGTACGGATGTGGGAGCCGTCGACATCGGCGTCGCACATGGCGATGATCTTGTCGTAGCGCCGCTTCTCGACGTCGAACTCCTCACCGACGCTGGCACCAATGGCCGAGATCAGCGCCTGCACCTCGGTGTTCTTGAGCATCTTGTCCATGCGAGCGCGCTCGACGTTGAGGATCTTGCCGCGGATGGGCAGGATCGCCTGCGTACGAGGGTCGCGGGCCGAGACGGCCGAGCCGCCGGCGGAGTCGCCCTCCACGATGAACAGCTCGCGCTCGGAAGTGTTCTTGGCCGAACAGTCCTTGAGCTTGTCGGGCATGCCCGCGCCGTCGAGCAGGGTCTTGGACCGGATGCTGTTGCGGGCGGCCTTGGCGGCCTCGCGTGCCTCGGCGGCCGAGTACGCCTTGCGGATGACCTTGTTCGCCTCGGTGGGGTTCTCCTCGAGCCACTGCTGGAGTTGGTCGTTGGTGGCCTTGGTGACCAGCGACCGCATCGACGTGTTGCCGAGCTTGGCCTTGGTCTGCCCCTCGAACTGCGGTTCCTGGAGCCGGACCGAGAGGACCGCAGTCAAGCCCTCGCGCACGTCGTCGCCGGTGAGACCCAGGTCCTTCTTGTTCTTCGCGACCGGGTGTTCCTTGGCGTACTTGTTGATGGTCGACGTGAGGGCGGTCTTGAATCCCTCTTCGTGGGTGCCGCCCTCGTTGGTGGCGATGCCGTTGGCGAAGGAGTGGATGCCGTCGCGGTTGTAGCCGGTGTTCCACTGGAACGCGACCTCGACCTCCTGGGTGTCGTCGCCGCCCTCGAAGTAGCCGACCTTGGACCAGAGGGAGTCCTTCGCCTTGTTGATGTGCTTGACGAAGTCGATGATGCCGCCGGAATACTTGAACGTGACCCGTTCGTTGTCACGCATGTGCTCGGGCGTGGACTCGCGCTGGTCCTGCACCCGGATCTCGAGGCCCTTGTTGAGGAAGGCCATCATCTGGACGCGCTCGAGGATCGTGCGGGTGACGAACTCGGTGGTCTCGAAGATGGTCGGGTCGGGCCAGAACGTGACCGAGGTCCCGGTGCGGCCGCGAGGCGAGTCGCCGGTGACCTTCAGCTCGCCCTGGGGTACGCCTCCGTCGGCGAAGATCATCTCGTGGCGCTTGCCGTCGCGGTCGACCTCGACGATGACCTTGGAGGACAGTGCGTTGACCACCGAGACACCGACGCCGTGGAGGCCGCCGGACACCTTGTAGCCCTCACCGTCGAACTTGCCGCCGCCGTGGAGCTTGGTGAGCGCGATCTCGACGCCCGTCATCTTCTGCGCCTTGTTCATCCCCGTCGGGATGCCGCGTCCGTCGTCGATGACCTGGCAGGCACCGTCGGGCAGGATCGTGATGTCGATCCGCGTGCAATGACCGGCCATGGCCTCGTCGACGGAGTTGTCGACGACCTCCCACACGCAGTGGTGCAGGCCGACGGGCCCCGTCGATCCGATGTACATGCCAGGGCGCTTGCGAACGGCCTCGAGGCCCTCCAGGACCCGCATGTTGTCGGCGCCGTAGGTGGTGGTTTCGGTGGAAGTCACAACGATGTCATCCTACCAGTCACCCCCTGACGGCCTGACCATCGAAGACCCCCTGCGAGCGGGATGTTCCGGGGCGTGCTCGGGGCCGATCCATGGGGCAGAACCACGGGTGGAACCGGCGATTTCCGGTGGTCGACGCGTCGTTCAGCGGGTCGCGCCCGGGCGGCGGACCCGGACGTCGACGCCCGTGACCCGGCCTGCCCCCAACAGCCCGTCGAGGCGTTCGAGCAGGTCCGATTCCAACCACCGGACGTGGCTCACGACTGCGGGATCGTCGGCGACCAGCACCAGTCGGCCCTGCTCGAGGCCCGCAGGCCGGGTACGGGACGCGAGCACGGTGCCGACCACCTCCTCCCACCGGTTGAACACCAGGTCCACGGCGTCGGTCCCCGGGGCGCCCATGCCCCGCACGACTCGGTCGAGCAGCGACGACACGTCGGTGAGGGGGACCCGATCGATCGCTCCGTCGTCCGGGTCTTCGCGCGTGGCCACGGGACCATTCTGGCAGCCCGTGGAGACGCTCAGACCGGCCGCACCGTGCCGTCGACCACCTCGACCACCAGATCGGGCGTGGCAGGGATCGGAAGGGTCGTCGCCGAGGTGAGCAACGCCTGACCCTGCGGCAGGTTCGCGAGCAGTGCCGCGGCACGCTCGTCGTCCAGCTCGGACAGCACATCGTCGAGGAGGAGGATCGGACTCACGCCATGGGCGTCGGTGATCGCCCGATGGACGGCCAGGCGCATGGCCAGGGCGAGGGAGCGCTGCTCACCCTGGCTGGCGTGGGTACGGGCGGGAAGGCCATCGAGCGAGAAGGCCACCTCGTCGCGGTGGGGTCCGACCGTGGTGACACCCCGCCGCAGGTCGTGGTCGCGTGCCTCGACGAGGGCCGCAGCAAGGCCGGCGGCGCGCCAGGTGGCCTCGTAGCGGGTGTCGATCGGCAGTTCCCGCCCGGCCAGGTCGTGGTAGGCGGTGGCGATCCGGGGGGTCAGCTGGTCGAGCGCGTCCGCGCGAAGGGTCGCGAGCGCCTCACCGGCGGTGGTCAGCCGGTCGTCCCAGACGTCGAGGGTGAGCGCGGCCGACTCGTCCAGCCGACCCTTCACCCCCTTGAGGAGGGCGTTGCGTTGCTTGAGGATGCGGTCGACGTCCCCCCGCACCGCGTCGGCGCGGGGGTCGAGCCCGACGACCGCATCGTCGATCCAGGACCGCCGCTCCCCCGGTCCGCCCTTGACCAAGATGAGGTCCTCGGGGCTGAAGATGGTGACCGACAGCGCCTCGAGCAGGTCGGTGCGCCTTTTCACCGGCTGCCGATTGAGTTGCATCCTCCCTCGACCGCGGGTCGCCAGCTCGGCTTCGACCAACAGGTCACGATTCCCGCGCATGGCCTCGGCTCGGACCACGGCACGCTCGGCGCCGACCCGGACCATTGCCTCGGTCGTCGCGCCACGGAGCGAACCGCCAGCCAGGTGCGCGATGGCCTCGAGGAGGTTGGTCTTGCCCTGGCCGTTGCTGCCCAGCACCGCAGTCGTGCCGGCGGGGAGTTCGATGTCGACCGCCGAGTAGCTCCGAAAATCGGTCAGCCAGAGATGTGCGAGGTGGAGCAATCCCCTATTGCACGCGCACGGGCATCAACAGGTACAGGAAGTCGTTCGTGGTGGGGTCGCGGACGACCGCCGGCTTGAGCGAGTCGATCGTCGCGAGGCTGATCTCCTCGGCTTCGACCGCCTCGATGCCGGCGAGCAGGTAGTCGGGGTTGAACGCGACGGTGAGTTCGTCGCCGTTGTAGCTGGCATCGAGCGACTCGGTGCCCTCGCCGACGTCCTGGGTGACGGCGCGCAGTTCGAGGCCGTCGGCCGACATCTGCATCCGGACGGGCGTCGCGTCGCGAGCCAGCAACTTCACGCGTCGGAGCGCTTCGATGAGCGGTTCACGCGCCACGGTGAGGAGATTCGGCTGGGATTGCGGGATCAGCCCTTGGTAGTTGGGGTAGTCACCCTCGATCAGCCGAGTGGTCAGTACGACACCGGCCGCGTCGGTGGCCACCGCGAAGCTGGCATCGCGCTCGCCGAGGCGCAGGGTGATCTCACCGCCGTCGCCCAGTGCCTTCGACAGCTCGGACAGGGCGCGGGACGGTACGAGGACCGACTTGCCCGACGAGAGCACGCTCACACCGGGAAGGTCGACCACGGCGAGGCGGTAGCTGTCGGTGGCGACGAGTCGGAGTCCCTCTCCTTCCGCAGCCATGAGGACGCCGGTGAGGATCTGGCGGTTGTCGTCGGTGCTGGCGGCGGGGAGGACTTGGCGCAGTGCACCCACGAGCGCCTCGGCATCGAATCTGACCTCGTCGCCCTCGACGACGGCGACCCGGGGGAACTCGTCGGCCGGCAGCGGCTTGAGCGAGAACTCGGACCGGCCCGACGCGATGCGTGCGGTCTCCTCGTTGGTCTCGAGCTCGACGGCACCGGGCTCCAGTGCCTTGACGATGTCGTTCAGGAGCCGACTCGGCACCACCGAGACACCGTCGGCGAGACCGGCCACCGTGAGCTGTACCGACACCGTCAACTCGAGATCGGAGCCGGTCAGGGTGAGTTGGTCGCCGGCGAGCTCCATACGGACGCCCGAGAGCACGGGCAGGGCGCCACGGTTGGCGACGGCTCTGCCTGCGGTCGACAGCGCTTCGGCGAGCACATCTCGTTCGCAACGCAACTTCACGGTCTCTGCGCTCCTTCTTCGACTTCTACCCAGGGAGGTGATGACAAGGATGGTTGTGGTGGTGGGGGATGTGGATTGTGGATACTGCCCCATCGCGGCAGGTCACCGGGGTGATCGTTGTTCGTGGACTGTCCCCAGTGGTGCAGTGGTCGTGCCGGTGTCCGGCAACGATGGGTCCTGCGTCCACAGTTGCACGGACGCGCGCAGTGGTTGTCCCGTGCGCGACCAGTGGGTTCTCCACAGGCGCCGCTCACCCGATCAAGCGCGATCCCGCCAGGGAGCCGAAGCATGCGAGACAACGGCAACTACTCGGCCTTGAGCTGTTGGATGAGCTCGGTGACCTGCTGGAACACCTGGCGACGTTCCTTCATCTGCACCTTGATGCGCTCGACGGCGTGGATCACGGTCGTGTGGTCGCGGCCGCCGAAGACCTTGGCGATGTTGGGGAAGCTGAGGTCGGTCAGCTCGCGGAACAGGTACATGCCCACGTGGCGAGCGGTTGTGAGGGGCCGGGTTCGTGAGCGACCGATCAGTTCCTCGACCGTGTAGCTGAAGTACTCGGACGTGGCGTCGAGGATCGCCTGCGGCGTGATGGGTCGGGCTTCGCGTTCGGAGACGAGGTCCTTGAGGGTCTCGGCGGCCCGCTCCGGGGTGATGGTCTCCTTGTTGAGCGACGCCCAGGCGGTGATGCGGGTGAGGGCGCCCTCGAGGGACCGGATGTTGTTGTCGTTGATCGACGCTGCGATGTACTCCAGCACCTCGTCGGGGACCGGCGACACCTCGTCTTCGGCCTTCTTGCGGAGGATGGCGAGGCGGGTCTCGAGGTCGGGCGGCTGGATGTCGGTGAGCAGGCCCATCACGAAGCGGGTGCGCAACCGGTCCTCGAGGGTCGGGATCGCATCGGGCGGACGGTCTGACGACAGCACGATCTGGCGGTTCGAGGTGTGGAGGTGGTTGAACGTGTGGAAGAACTCTTCCTGGGTCTCCTTCTTGCCCTCGAAGAACTGGATGTCGTCGACCAGGAGCACGTCGATGTCTCGGAACCGGCGTTTGAACGCCTCGTTCGTACCGGCACGGATCGAGTCGACGAACTCGGAGAGGAACTGCTCGGAGGTGACGTAGCGGACCCGGTAGTTCGGATAGTTCTCGAGGACGTAGTTGCCGATGCCCTGGAGCAGGTGCGTCTTGCCCAGCCCCGCGTCCCCGTAGATGAACAGGGGGTTGTAGCTCCGGGCCGGGGTCTCGGCCACGCGCAGCGCTGCGGCGTGAGCGAAGCGGTTGGACGCGCCGGTGACGAAGGCATCGAAGGTGTAGCGCTCGTTCAGTGTCGCCTGCGGCGTCTGACCGGCCGGCGATGCGGGGATCATGTGGCCGCCCGCGGGAGCAGTGTGCCGTCGGTCGCTGTCGGTGACGCTCGCGGCACGCGAGCTCGCGGTGTCGTCTCGGCCCCCGTCTCCCCGCATGGCCGTGAGCTCGTCGAACAGGGGCACTTCCTGGGGTCCGGGAGGGCGGCTCTCGAGCACGACGTCGACGTTGGTGTGGCCGAGTTCGGCGAGGTTGGCCCGCAGCAGCCCGAGGTAGCGATCGTGGACCCGGTCGCGGACGACCGAGGACGGGAACCCGAGCGTCAGGCGCTCGCCGTCGAATCCGATGGCTTCGACGTTCTGGAACGACGAGTTCCACACCACGCCGGACACCTGGTCCCGCAGGAGCGCTGCGCAGCTGCTCCAGACCGTCTCGGCGTCGTTCATCGACGATCCGCCTCCAGTGTCTGCTCCCGAGAATCCACAACTACGTCCACACCTGTGGACAAAACGACGGACCGGCGTCCGAATCGAGGGCGACGGCCGTATTTTGCACGAAACCAGACGGTGAACACGGGGACATCAACCGGCAGGACTCGCTGTGGCGGCGCACCGTAGCAGTCGTCCGCGGGGCCAGTGCAAGGCCGGAGAAAACCGCAGGTCAACCGGGGTTGCCAGCGGGCGTCATGGCTTCACGTCCACGGAATGTGACACCGGACACGACACTTGCGGCCAGCTCGCAGACGTCGTCTGGCGCCGGTGATCGCTCCGTCGGGGTCGCGTTTCGCTCGGCTCCTTTGGTCCCGCTTCTCGTCGATCGGTAGCGTGGTGGGTTGGTCCGGCGCGCCCTGACTCCGTGACGGAGTCGATTCGGGCGACCGATCGGGCCACCGATCTCGACCGTCACACAAGGAATCGACCACCTCATGAAGCGCACCTACCAACCCAAGCGGCAGCGCCGGGCCCGCAAGCATGGATTCCGTCACCGCATGCGCACCCGTGGCGGCCGATCTGTCGTCGCGAATCGTCGCGCGAAGGGCCGCGCCCGTCTGTCGGCCTGAGCCGGCGCGTGTGTCTCCCCGTGTGTCCCGAACCCCTGACGCGGTCAGTCGCCGTCGGGACTTCGTGTCGTTGGGTGCCACGCATTCGCGCGGACGTTCGGGGCCGATACGTGTGTCGTTCACGCCGTTCGAGGTCCCGTGCGCCGATGACGTGGGTACGCGGATTCCCCAGGTCGCGTACGGCGTCGGCCGATCCGTCGGCACCGCAGTGGTCCGGAATCGCATCCGCCGCCGGCTCCGTGTCCTGATGCGTGAGTGCCTCGCCGACGACCTGATGGGCCCGGGACGATTCCTGGTCTCGGTCGGACCTGGCGCGATCGATCTCGGCTTCGACCAGTTGCGTGGCCATGTGCGGGCCGCGCTGGCAGCGCTCGTGTGAGCACCGTGGACGCGACCACCGCCCGGCCGGGACCCGTGGCTCGGCTGCTCGACTGGTCGATCCGCGGCTACCAGTACGTGTTCGCGGGCCGGATCTCCCCCTGTCGCTACGTTCCGTCGTGTTCCACCTACGCACGGGAGGCAATCGAGCTCCACGGCGCCTCCCGGGGCGGATGGCTGGCGATCTGCCGTCTCGGCCGGTGCCAGCCCTGGGGCAGTCACGGTTACGACCCAGTTCCCGGCACGGGAAGTCCAGTTCCCGGTCACCATCAGGAGAGGACCAACTAGATGTTCGACACGATCTTCGAAGCTGCCGCCCAGGTCCTCGACTTCTTCTACGCGATCATCCCGAACTACGCGATCGCCATCATGCTCATGACCCTGTTGGTCATGCTGGTGACCACCCCGCTGACCCTCAAGGGCACACGCGGCATGATCAAGATGCAGCTCCTCCAACCGGAGCTGAAGAAAATCCAGGAGAAGCACAAGGGCGGGGACCGCCAGGAGATGAACGCCGAACTCATGGCGTTCTACCAGGAGAACGAGCTGAACCCGTTGGGTGGCTGTCTCCCGCTGCTGGTCCAGGCGCCGGTGTTCCTCCTGCTGTTCCGGCTCATCCGCGGGCTGACTCGGCGGACGGTCGAGGCCTGCGGCCCCGAGGCACTGGCCAAGGGTGCCGAGAAGTGCTTCGACCCGCAGTATCTCGACGAGGGTGCGAAGCTCTACCAGGACCTGTTCGGCCGGACCGAGATGGTGAGTTTCGGCCTCGACCTCTCCCAGTCCACCTCCGATGCGCTGGGGGAGTCGATCGTCCACGGCCTCCCCTATCTCTTCCTCATCCTGCTGATGATCGGAGCGCAGTACTTCCAGCAGAAGCAGGTTTCCGCCCGTAATCCCGATGGTGGAATGGCGATGCCGCAGCAGAAGATCCTGCTTCGGGTGATGCCGGCATTCTTCGGTGTCATCTCGATCAACTTCCCGGCCGCCCTCGTCGTGTACTGGGTGACGTCGAGCGTCTACCGGATCGGGCTGCAGGCCTACATCACCAAGTCGCTGTACGGCCACGACGACGCACCCGGCGCCAAGGCCAACAAGGCCGCCTCCGAGGCCCGCAAGAAGGGCAAGAACGACGACGACGCCGGTTCTGGGGGCACGGGTTCCGGAGAGACGGCTGCCGGCGACTCGGGTTCGTCGAACGGCCCAGCTGGCGGAGCGAAGTCGGGCGGCGCCTCGGGCTCGGGCCGCGCCGGTGGCAACGGGAACCCCGGCGGCAAGTACCAACCGAGCTCCAAGAAGAAGAAGAAGAAGCGGCGGTAGCGGCCCGTGCAGTGGGTCGTCACCACCGGACGAACGGTCGCAGAGGCCAAGGATCGGGCGCTCGAAGCGCTCGGAATCCACGAAGACGACCTCGAACTCGAGGTCGTCTCGGAGGCGACGTCGTCGTGGTTCGGACTTCGAACCAAGAACGCCACCGTGCGGGCGCGAGTCCGCCCGACGCGGCCCCGTCCGAAGGTGGATCGTCGCAACCGACGCAACAAACGCGACGGGCGACGCCGCAAGACCAAGGGCGGCGCCGACCGGTCAGGCAACCGGTCACCGAACAAGCGGGCCGACGCGGAGCGAGACACCACGACCGATGACGACGCCCGTGCGCCGGAGCCATCCGCCGCCGAGCGCCGCCCGAAGCCCGTCGCTCGATCGGCCACCCGCTCCAGGGACACGGCCGACGCGTCGGCAGCACCATCTGACACACCGAACACGGCTCGCAGTGGCGGGTCGGGAGGAGAATCCATGAGCGACATCCCCCTCACCGAGCAGGAGCCGACCGCGGTCGACTTCGTCACCGGCCTCGTCGAAGCCTTCGGCGCGGAGGCGTCCGTCGTCTCCGAGCACCTGTCGGACGACGATGCCATCGAGATCCGGGTCGAGGGCGAGGATCTCGGTCTGCTCGTCGGGCAGCGGGGCAACACGCTCTCGTCGATCTCCGAGCTCACCCGTACGGCGGTGGCCCAGCAGCACTCCGGCCGTCTCGAGGGACGACTGCGGGTCGACGTCGCCGGCTACCGCGCTCGACGCAAGGAAGCGCTGGAACGGTTCGTGTCGCAGGTTGCCGACAAGGTCTTCGACACCGGCGCAGCCGTCGCCCTCGAGCCCATGTCACCGCCCGATCGCAAGATCGTCCACGACGCCGCCAACGAGATCGACGGGATCCACACGTCGAGTCGCGGCGAGGACCGCGGCCGCCACGTCGTGCTGCACCCCGACGACTGAAGCTCCTCGGCACACCTGATCCGGCGCCTCCCCGGATCGGCGCAGGCGGGGACCAGCCGGTCCGCGCGGTCCGTGCGGAAGTCGGGCCGGGTCGCGGAAGCGGGCACTCGACGCGACGACCTCGGCAGCGGTCTGGCGCGTCGACGCCCAGTCGCCCCGCA
>JBBKVY010000024.1:0-25226 GCA_037968675.1 Acidimicrobiales bacterium
GGCGGCAGGTTCAGGCGGAAGCGATCGCTCCCAGGACGTCGAGCCGGGCGGCCCGACGGGCGGGCAGGATGACGGCCGCGACGCCGGCCATGGCGGCGATGGCAACCATCACGGCGAGCTGACCGCCGGGGACGACGAAGGTGTTGATGCCCTCGCTCTCCAGCGCCTCGACCATCACCCAGCCGAACGCCACGCCGATGACCAGGCCGAGGGTGGTTCCCAGCAGAGCGATGATCACCGACTCCCAGCGCACGGTCGCCCGCAGCTGGCCCCGGGTCATGCCGACGGCTCGGAGGAGACCGAGCTCCCGGGTCCGCTCGAAGATCGAGAGGCCAGGGTGTTGGCGATACCCAGCAGGGCGATGATCACGGCCAGTGCGAGCAGGGCGTAGATGAGGTTGAGGATCATGTCGATCTCCTCGCCCTTCGAGTCCTTGAACGCATCCCGGTCCTGCACCTCGGCCAGCGGGTTCGACGCCACGGCAGCCCCGACAGCAGCGGTGCCGGCGTCGATGTCGACGCCGTCGGCCACGTCGATGAACACCATGGAGTCGAACTGGTCGGCGACATTGGCCTCGAGGACGGCGTTGCTCACGGCGTACGGGCCGAGCACGTCCTTGTTGCCGTAGGTGGCCGCGATCCGCAACTGTTGCTCACCGGTCTCGGCGAAGCGCACGGAGACGGTGTCTCCGAGCTCCCATCCGTGATCGGCGGCCTCGTCGGACTGTCGTGCAGTTCGCGAGCGATGCGGTGTCGTTCGTCGATCACTGCCCGTTCGGCCTCGGCCGCCCTGGTCTCCTCGGCAACCTTGGCCCGCTCACTCAACGACTCGACGTAGGCGCGTCGGGTCCGCAGGTTGTCCCCGATGACCCACACGGTCACGAAGATGATGACGTTGCTCACGACGGTGTCGATGCCGACCTCCCACCGAGCGGTGAGCAACACGAGGCCGACTCCGGCCATCGTCGCCGCGAAGCCGTACAACGAGCGACGACGATCGCAGTGCGCAGCCACGGTGTAGAGGGCGACGAGGACACCGACGGTCATCGAGGTCGTCGGGTATGCCAGCACCTCATAGATCACCGCCGCGGTGGCGACGATGGCCAGTACCACGAGCGGCGAACGGCGCCGCCATGCGATCGGCACCGACGACGCCAGCATCAAGATGGGCGCCAAGACATCGACGTCGCGATAGGTGACGCCGACCTCCTCGGGTGAGACCCACGGGGCGGGCACCATGATCGCGGTGACGATCGCGGCGAGGATCACGTCGCCGGCGAACGGGTGTTCCTTCAACCACGCGATCGGCTGCGGACGTGTCGCGATCGAGTTCACGGTAGGGCTGAGGGCGGTCGAGTGTCGTCCTCCTCGAGGATGACCTGACCCGCCGGATCGACTCCATCGCCAGGTCGTGCGGGCCTGTGGCCGTCGAGCCTCCCGCGCCGCGCAATGGTCAATTCGGGCGGCGCCCCCACGTCGTGACGAGGACCGGTGTTCCGATGATGGTGTCAGGATCCGACAACAGGTCGACGAAGCGCTCGATGTCCTCGCCCGAGATGCCGAGCTCGAGCAGACCGTTGCTGACCTGGCGGGCGTTGGCTGCCGTCACCTGCGTGAATCCTTCCCCGCCCCTGTCGAACACGACATGGCCGCTGGCACCCGTGTCGACCAGGCCGTGTTGGCGAAGGTACCGCCACGAATCTGCGGCGAAGTCGTTCGCACCTCCGCGCTCGGCCAGCAATTGGTTGAACGCGGACGTCATGCGCGCGATCAGCTCGCTGATCGACCAGCTGGGGGCTGCCGTCGTGGCGGAACCATCGGGTATCGAGATCGACAGCGACCACCTGCCCCGATGACCCGACGCGATCCGCGAGCCATCGAGCGATGGACCCACCGCCGGTCCCGATCTCCAGGCAACGGTCTCCAGGATGGACGCCGACGCGTTCGAGATGACGTGTCGAGATCGAATCGAGCGTTCGGTCGAGACCATCGAAGCGTGCTGCAGTCTCCGGGTCCGAGTTGCGCATCAAGTACGGGGAATCCGACATGGCGACCCTTTCGACGCTGAGGTCTCGCACGCTCGAACATCGACGGACGTTGGCTGCGTGGTGTGGGCGGACCGTGCGGATGAGCTGTGCGGCGTCGGTCATGATGGGGCGGAGTTCGGCCGCGAGAAGCGGGCCGCAGAGAACATGAAGGATCCTCCATCCGTGGGTGACCACCTCGAGCTGCTCCCCGCCCTCGACATCAAGGCAGGCCATGCTGTCCAGCTGGTCCAGGGGGTCGACGGCTCCGAACGCCGCTTCGGTGACCCGATCGACGCGGCGCTGCGCTGGCAGTCCGCTGGCGCCGAGTGGATCCATCTGGTCGACCTCGATGCCGCCTTCGGCCACGGCGACAACCGTGCGCTGCAGGCCGAGATCGTCGGACGGCTCGACATCGACGTCGAGATGAGCGGCGGAATCCGCGACGACGAGTCGCTCGCTGCCGCCATGGCCACCGGCTGCCGCCGGGTCATCATCGGCACCGCCGCGCTGGAGGACCCCGCGTGGTGTGCGCAGGCGATCGCCAGCTACGGCGACCGGGTCGCCGTCGGGCTCGACGTCCGCGGCCGCACCCTCGCCGCACGCGGATGGACTCGCGCCGGAGGTGACTTGTACGAGACGCTTGCGCGGCTCGACGCCGAGGGTTGCGCCCGATACGTCGTCACCGACGTCGACAAGGACGGCATGCTCGTCGGCCCCAACCTGGAGCTGTTCGGCGACGTCTGTGCCGCCACCGACCGTCCGGTCGTGGCCAGCGGCGGCGTCGCCACCCTCGACGACATCGCTGCGCTGATGGACCTCGTCCCGCTCGGCGTCGAGGGTGCGATCGCCGGCACCGCGCTGTACGAGGGCCGGTTCACCATCGAGGACGCCCTCGCGCTGACGAGGGGGAGCCGGGCATGACCCTGCCGCGCCGGTGATCCGGTGCCTCCTCGAATCGAATCACGTCGTTCTCTGGAGGAGCCATCCCGAGCTGCGCTTCGGGCATGTGCCCGAACGTTGCTCGCGTGCATGAAGCCGAGACCTTGACACGATTGTGGCCTCGGGGCAGTGTGTTCGGGCACATGCCCGAACTCTCCGATCGAGATGCACTGGTCGACGTGGCCGAGCGCCTGTTCGCCCGCGGTGGCATCCATGGCGTGTCGGTGCGGGAGGTCACCCTCGCCGCCGACGTGCGGAGCAAGTCGGCCGTGCAATACCACTTCGGTGGACGCGATGGCCTGGTGCGGGCGGTCTTGGCGCGCCGCGGAGAGACCTTGCGTGTCCGCCGGGCCATGTTCCTGGAGCAGCTCGTGGTCGGTGGATCCGACGCTGAGCCACGGGCGCTCTGCCAGGCGATCGTCGAGCCCTATTGCGATTTCCTCGACGACGGCCTGGGCGCGCTGTCGTATCTCGTCATCGTCCGTGAGGTGCTGGGCGACCCGCAGTACGCCTATGAGGACCTGCCGTCGGTGTTCAGCGACCCGCTCCTGCCGGCGCTACTCGCGCGGCTGCTGCATCCGATGCAGCTTCCGGACGCACTTGCTGCCGAACGGTCGCTGGTCGCAGTATCGAGTATCACCGGGGCGGTCGCCGATCGGGCACGGCGACAGCTGGACGACACCTCTCCACGGCCGATGTCACCGGTGCCGCTCTTCGTCGCCAACCTGGTCGACATGCTCGAGTCGGCGGTCCTCGCGCCGGTCGACCCGGCGACGATGCGATCGGTTGGCGCCCAGCCCGCCTCGACGACCGGAAGATGAAGGACGACCTCATGGCCTTCCCGGACCCGACGCCGATCAGGCTGGCCGACCCGGTCGGCGCCGACGAGATCGTGCTGTCCACCCATGACACCGGTGAAGGCCCCGCAGTCGTCTTCTGCCACGGCTTCCCGGACATCGCGTTCGGATGGCGGAGACAGTTGTCGGCAGTCGCCGACGCGGGCTTTCGGGCCATCGCTCCCGACCAGCGTGGCTGCGGAGCGAGCAGTGCGCCGCACGACGTCGAGGCCTATGGCCTCCAGGAGCTCACCGGAGACCTGGCGCGGTTGCTCGACGCCAAGGGCATCGACGACGCAGTGTTCGTCGGACACGACTGGGGCGGTTTCGTGGTGTGGGCGATGTCCGTCCTGCACCCCGATCGGGTGCGGGGCGTCGCCGGACTCTGCACGCCGTACATGCGCTTTCCCACCGTGGCGGATCACCTCGCGATCGTCGACGGGGTGGCCGAGCGCCAGTACGTAGCCTGGTTCCAGACGGACGGCGTCGCGGAGGAGACGATGGACCAGCACGTCGAGCCGATCCTGACTCGGATCTTCCGCTCCGGCACGCCGCTCGAAGAACAGGCAGCGTTCGCGTTCGCCGACGGCACGCTCAACATGAACCCGTTCAACGATCCCACGGCCTGGCCCATCCTGGGTTCGACGCTCGTGGACGACGCAGAGCTCGCGCGCTACGTGGCGGCGTTCGAACAGGCCGGTTTCCGGGGCGGCATCAACTGGTACCGCAACATCGATCGGAACGCGGCGGAATGCCCCGAGGTCGGCCGGCGTGCGCTCGACATCCCTTGCCTCATGTTCACCGCAGAGTGCGACCCTGGGCTGCGGCCCTCGTTCGCCGACGGCATGTCCACGGTCATCCCCGACCTCACCCGGCACGATCTCCTCGGCGTCGGTCACTGGATCCAACAAGAAGTTCCCGACCAGGTGAACGGCCACTTCGTCGACTGGCTGCAGGAGAAGTTCACCGATGCCTGACCGACGGTCGTTGTCCGCGCAGGATTGGGACCCGCGCGATCCGGCGTTTCGTCGCGATCCGTTCCCCTGGTATCAGGCGCTCCGAGAGCAGGCTCCGGCACTGGAGCATCCCGAGGTCGGTGTGGTCCTGTCGCGTCACGAGGACATCGATCGGGTGCTGCGCGACGATCGCTTCGGTGTCGCGACACCGAATCCATGGCGGGAGCTGTTCGCCACGGTGGCGCCGGCGTCGATGCGGCTCATCTCCGAGAACGCGCTCCTGTTCATCGACTCGCCGCAGCACGGGCGCGTGCGACGCCTCGTTTCGAAGGCGTTCTCGCCCCGCCGAGTCGAAGCGCTCCGGCCGCGGCTCGAATCGATGATCGACGAGGTGCTCGATGAGGTGGATGGGGCGACATCGTTCGATCTGATGGATGCAGTCGCCGGGCCCTTTCCGATCATGGCGATCACCGAACTCCTCGGTGTGCCCGACGGTGACCGGCAGCGACTTCACGAGTGGACGGTCGCGATCACTGCATTCGACGAACTCCCGATCGACTTCGGCGTGCTCGAATCTGCCGGCGCCGCGGCGGATGACTTCATTGCGTGGGCGAGTGACCTCGTGGAACTCCGGCGGGGCACACCGGGCGACGATCTGGTGTCGGCGCTGATCGCCGCCGAGGAAGACGGTGAGCAGCTCACGCGCGACGAACTGCTCGCCATGATCGTGCTCCTCCTCGTCGCGGGTCACGACACCACCATGAGCCTCATCTCGACCGGCCTCCTGCTGCTGTTGCAGCATCCGCATGCGGCCGATGAGGTGCGAGAAGACCCGACGGCCGTTCCGGGGGCGATCGAGGAGGTCCTGCGCTATCTCGGCCCGCTCCAGGTGGCGTCGGGTGGCGGTCGCTGGCCTGCCGAACCCATCGACGTGGCCGGCACGGTCATCCAGCCGGGAACGTCGGTGCGTCTCCTGCTCGGATCGGCGAACCGCGACCCCGCGGTCTTCGCAGATCCCGACACGTTCGACATCCACCGAAGCGATCTCGGCCACCTCGCCTTCGGCAAGGGCGTGCATTTCTGCATCGGTGCCGCGCTCGGTCGCCTCGAGGGTCAGGTGGTTATCCCCACTGTCCTACGACGGTTCCCCGGACTCTCGCTCCAGCAGACCGATCCCGAGTGGCGGGAGACGTTCGTGACCCGCCAGCTGGCGACGCTGCCCGTTCGTTCACGCTGAAGCCCGCGATGCGGTCGTTCGATCTTGCCCAGCTCGATGTCGGCCATCTGCGTGACCACGGACCGACGCTGCATGCGTTCACGTTCCGGCATCGGTTCGAGCCCGGCGCGGAGCACGCCTCGACCACCGACGACCGAGACAGCTGCCCGGCCTGAGCGGGTCAGCTGACGAGCGTGCTGACGGCCGTGTAGGCCGCGACGATCGCGAGCATGCTCGAGAACGCGCGGGTGAGTCGGTCGGCGTCGATGCGGTTGGCGACGCGTGACCCGATGACCACGCCTGTCGTGACGGTGGCGAGAAATGGGGTGACGACGGACCAGTCGAAGTCGAGGTGCCCGGCTCGCATGGAGAGCGCGATGGCGGCATTGATGGCGATGACGACGAGCGAGGTGCCGATTGCTTCCTTGGCTTCGTAGCCGAGCAGGAGCGTGAGGGCCGGGACGACGGCGAAGCCGCCTCCCACCCCGAAGAGGCCGGTGAGGAGTCCGACGGCGGTGGCCGCGCCGGCGAGTTGGGCAAGAGCCGGTGCGGAGAGGTCGAGTCGGGTGGGGCGTTCGGTGGCAACCAGCGTGGAACCGATGGTCTCGTGGGGGGTCGGTTCCTGGTGATCGTTCCCGCCATGGTCGCGGTCGATGCTGCGGTACATGCGGATGGCGACGAACAGGATCAGGGCGGAGAAGGCGAGGAGGAGGAGTTGTTCGTCGAGTGAGCGGTTGAGGAGGGTGCCGATGCGGGACCCGACGATGCCCGCGCCGCCGAAGGCCAGTCCGACTCCCAGACGGACGTTCCCGTTGCGGTAGTGGCCGATGACACCGATCATCGAGGCGACTCCGACGACGAGGAGCGATGCCGTGGTGGCGTCTTGGGCTTCCATCCCGGCGACGAAGACGAGGATCGGCACGGCAAGAGTCGAGCCGCCCCCGCCGAGTGCGCCGAGTGAGAGTCCGACGAGGAGGCCGAGCGCGATGGCGATGAGTGCGCCGGTCACGACGAGACCACGGCGCTGTTGGTTCGCGACGGAGGCATAGTGGTGACTCTATCGTAAACATCCGTACATTCGGATAATAGGAGAGCAAGGAGGGTGGCCAGGTGTTTCCGACGAGTTGTATGTCTACGAGGATGTCCGTACATTCAGAACATGGCTGCGATTGATCGCTCGAGTCCGTTGCCGTTGTGGGCACAGGTGCTCGATGATCTTCGCCAGCGTCTCGATGCGGGGGAGTTCACGGGCGACTTCCCCACCGACAACGAGATGATCAGTCACTACGACGTGTCGCGCCACACGGTCCGCGAGGCGATGCGACATTTGCAGAACGAGGGAGTCGTGAGTCGCGAGCGCGGCCGCGGAACCTTCGTGACGGCGCCGACGGTCGAACAGGCGACCGGGGCGATCTACAGCCTGTTCCGATCCATCGAGGCGATGGGGCTCGAGCAGCGGAGTCGGGTGCTCGACCTGTCTCTGGCATCGGAGGAGGTGGTGGCGGGCCGGCTGGGGTTGCGAGCCAATGCCAAGCTCGTCCGGTTGGAGCGGCTGCGGCTGGTCGACGCGCACGTGCTTGCCCACGACACGGCGTGGTTGCCGGCGGCGGTGGCGAAGCCGCTGCTCGAGGTCGATTTCACGCACACGGCCCTCTACGACGAGCTCGCGACGAGTTGCGGCATTCGGCCGGTGTCGGGCAAGGAGTGGATCACCACCGAGCTTCCTCCGAAGCGAGAGCGAGATCTGCTCGAGATCGGGGCGAAGCAACCTGCGTTCCGGATCTGCCGGTTGAGCGAAGGCGACGACGGGCCCATCGAGTGGCGCGAGACCGTCGTTCGAGGTGACCGTTACTCGTTCGTGGCCATGTGGTCGCCGACCAACGGGTACGAGACGACCTTGTCGCCCGTGGACTGATCTCGGCGGCCGGTCGAGAGGTCCCGCACCCAGCCGCGTCTGTGGCCCTTGACCGCAATATCGAATGACCGTACATTCGTAGCGAACGTGTCGTCGGTCACGATGTGGGGCGTCTCCGAGCGTCGGTGACCCGGAGTTCCAGGGGGAACGCCCATGTCCACAACCACCGCCATCGCATGACTCGGATGGGGTTCCTGCTCGACAGCGACAGCTGTATCGGGTGCCACGCCTGCACGGTCGCCTGCAAGAGCGAACACGACGTGCCGCTCGGCGTGAACCGGACGTGGGTCAAGTACATCGAGACCGGCACCTTTCCCGACGTGGCCCGCAAGTTCAATGTGATGCGCTGCAACCAGTGCGACGACGCACCGTGTATGACGATCTGCCCGACCTCGGCGCTCTACCGCGCGCCGAACGGGGTCGTCGACTTCCAGGACGACGACTGCATCGGCTGCAAGGCGTGTATGAACGCCTGCCCCTACGACGCGCTCTACATCAACCCCGAGACCAACACCGCGCACAAGTGCAACATGTGCAACCACCGGCTCGAGGTCGGCCTCGAGCCGTCGTGTCAGATCGTCTGTCCGACCGAGGCGATCAAGATCGGCGACCTCGACGATCCGACGTCCGAGGTCAGCAGGATCATCGCCCGTGACGACGTGGCCGTCCGGTCACCGGAGCAGAACACCAAGCCCAAGGTGTACTACCGGGGCGCCGATCAGGCCTCGCTCGACCCGACCCGCACGGCGATCGCGAGCGACGGGATGATCTGGGCCGAGACCACGCCGAGCCACCCCACCGTGCCGGTGAAGCTCGGTACGAAACCGACCGACGAGTCCGGCGTGGTGGCCCGCACCGCCTATACGACGGCCCACCACATGACCTGGAAGGCCAAGGTCTCCGGCTACCTCGTGACCAAGGCCGTCGCTGCGGGTGTGATGGCGGTCGCCGCGCTGCTGGTCCTGCTCGGTCATCGCGACGTCCAGGCTGCGGTCGGGGTCGCCCCTCCGGTCGTGGCCGGTGTGTTCCTGGCCGCCACCGGCTTCCTGCTCGTCACCGACCTCGAGCAACCGACCCGATTCCACTTCCTGCTGACCAAAGGCAACTGGACGTCCTGGTTGGTGAAGGGTGCGTACGTCCTCATGGCGTTCGCCGCCGTGTGCGGCACCTGGTTCGTCGCCGGCGTCACCGATCAAGGCGACGCCTTGGCATTCCTCGCGCCTCTGGCGGCACTCGGCGCGGCCGGCACAGCGGGCTACACGGCCTTCCTGTTCGCCCAGTGCGAAGGCCGCGATCTGTGGCAGACCCAGCTCCTGTTCCCCGTCCTCCTCGCTCAGGCAGTGACGGCCGGCGGTGCTGCGTACCAGATGCTCGACCTGTTTATCGACGTGCCGCAGCCCAATGCCCTTCGGTGGGTGCTGCTCGCCGGCATCGGTGCGACCGCCGCGTTCGTGGCGATGGAGCTGACGGCGTCGGGGAGCCGCCACGTCGAGCTCGCGGTGCATGCGATGACCAGGGGCACGTATGCCCGACAGTTCTGGTGGGGCGGTGTCGTCCTCGGTCTCGCCGTCCCCGCCGTGCTGATGGTCGTCGCACTTGCCGTCGATCTCGACGGGCCGATCGTCGGGGCGGGCGCCGGCCTGTGCGCCCTGGTCGGCATGTTCGCCTACGAAGACGCGTTCGTCCGCGCCGGACAGTCGGTTCCTCTGTCATGACCTCGAACGAATCGGGAGTGTCGTCGTGACCGAACTGCACAAGTACCCACCGCACGAGGACTGGCATGACTGGCGCGAGCTCGACGCCAAGGCGTGGCCGGACAAGAAGGAACGCAAGTACACCCTCGTCCCGACCACCTGCTTCAACTGCGAGGCCGGTTGCGGGCTGGTCGCCTACTTCGACCAGGAGACCGACCAGATCGCCAAGATCGAGGGCAACCCCGAACATCCCGGCAGCCGGGGCCGGAACTGCGCCAAGGGGCCCGCAACCCTCAACCAGGTCTACGACCCCGAACGGATCCTCCACCCGATGAAGCGAGTCGGTGAACGCGGTGGTGGCCAGTGGGAGCAGATCACGTGGGAACAGGCGCTCGACGAGATCGGCGCTCGGCTACGTCAGGCGATCGTCGAGGACCGCCACAACGAGATCATGTATCACGTCGGGCGCCCCGGTGAGGACGGCTACACCGATCGAGTCCTCAAGGCCTGGGGGGTCGACGGCCACAATTCCCACACCAACATCTGCTCGTCGAATGCCCGCATCGGCTACCAGTCGTGGATGGGCCACGACCGGCCGTCGTCCGACTTCGCCAACGCCGAGGTCATCTTCCTCATCTCCGCCCATCTCGAGGCCGGTCACTACTTCAACCCCCATGCGCAGCGAATCATGGAGGCCCAGGAGCAGGGCGCCACGATCATCTGCGTCGACCCGCGCCTGTCGAACACTGGTGCCAAAGCTGACTACTGGCTCGCCCCCTGGCCGGGCACCGAACCGTTCATGCTCCTCGCCATCGCCCGTCTGCTGATCGAAGCAGGCACATGGAACGAGACGTTCGTCCGTCGGTGGACGAACTGGGAGACCTACTTGCGCGAGACCCGACCCGACCTGCCGGTCGAGTGGTCGTCGGTGCGGGCGGCGCTGCTCGCCGAGTACGCCGAGTACACACCCGAGGCGGCCGAGCAGAAGACCGCGGTCTCCGCCGAGACGATCCGGGAGCTCGCCGAGCTCATCGGCGCCCACCCGACGAAGTTCGCGTCCCACAACTGGCGGGCCGCCGGTGCGGGGCATCTCGGCGGCTGGCAGGTCGCCCGTTCGTTGTTCTTCCTCAACGTGTTGACCGGGTCGGTGGCGACCAAGGGCGGCACGGCCGGAAACGGCATGAACAAGTTCACGCCATCCGCCCCGATCGGCGCCCCGGGCAACACGAAGTGGAACGAGCTCGAATGGCCGAAGGAGTATCCGCTCAGTCATCACGAGATGTCGTTCCTGCTCCCGCACTTCCTCAACGAGGGCCGCGGCGCGCTCGAGGTCTACTTCTCCCGGGTCTACAACCCGATCTGGACCAACCCGGACGGATTCACCTGGATGGAAGCGCTCACCGACGAGTCCAAGGTCCGCTGCCACGTCGCCCTCACCCCCACCTGGTCGGAGACCTCGTGGTTCGCCGACTACGTCCTGCCCATGGGCGTCTCGGTCGAACGCCACGACGTGCACAGCTACGAGACCCATGCCGGCCGGTGGATCGGATTCCGGCAGTCGACGTTCCGGCGCTATGCCGAGATCAAGAACGGGGGAGCGCTCGGACCCGACGTCCGCAGCTACGACTACAACCCCGGTGAGGTGTGGGAGGAGAACGAGTTCTGGATCGACCTGTCCTGGCGTATCGACCCCGATGGCGAGCTCGGCATCCGCACGTGGTTCGAGAGCGAGGCGCACCCCGGCAAGCCGGTGACGATCGACGAGTACTACGAGCGGATGTTCACCGACAGCGTGCCCGGCCTGGCCGAGGCAGCGGCCGACGCCGGCCAGACCGCGCTCGAGTACATGCGGGACCGCGGCGCCTACGCCGTGCCGGGTGACACCTACGAACCCCACGAGCATCCCGTCGATGCCGAGGCTCTCGCCGGCTGCACCGTGGACGACGACGGCGTCTACCGCAAGCCCGGCACGGCCGGGACGTGGTCCGGCGACGTCGACGATCTCGATGACGTCACGCTCGCTCCTTTGGGGGACGGCTCACCGGCAGTCGACATCGACGGCGACGCCAAGGAAGGGTTCCCGACACCGTCGAAGAAGCTCGAGCTCTACTCGACGACGCTCGCCGAATGGGGGTGGCCCGAGTACGCCACGCCCAAATGGATCCCCTCACAGGTGCACTGGGAAGACCTCGACCTCGTCGGGACCGAACGCATCCTTCTGCCGACGTTCCGCATCCCGACGCTCATCCACACCCGATCGGCCAACTCGAAGTGGCTCAACGAGATCAGCCACCGCCACCCGCTGTGGATCCACCCCACGGACGCCGAGAAGCTCGGCATCGACGAAGGAGGGCTCGTCCGGGTCACCACCCGCATCGGTCACTTCGTCATCGTGGCCTGGCGGACCGAGGGCATTCGGCCCGGTGTCGTCGCCGCCTCCCATCACATGGGCCGATGGCGCCTCGAAGAGGACAAGGCCCGCTCGTGGGGATCGGGCAAGGCCAACATCACCCACGAACCCAATGCTGACGGCGGCACCACCTGGAAGCTCGGCCGAGAACACGGGATCCAGCCCTACACGTCGAGCGACGCCGACACCGAACGCATCTGGTGGAACGACTCCGGCGTCCACCAGAACGCCACCTTCTGCGTGCAACCCGATCCGATCTCCGGCATGCAGTGCTGGCACCAGAAGGTCGACATCACTCCGGCCCGGGCTGGCGACGAGTACGGCGACGTCGTCGCCGACACCGCCAAGTCACGCGAGGCGTACCTCGAATGGCTCGCCTTGACCCGGCCGGCGGCAAACGGTCTCCGCCGGCCCCTCTGGTACGCCCGTCCGCTCAAACCAGCCGCGTCCGCCTACCGCCTCCCAGCCTGAGCACGGGCGGGAATGAACTGCCCACCCGACCCGTTGACATGACCGAATGTACGGACTATTGGAAGGAGCATCGGCAATGGAGGTCATCACTCTCGAGACCCCGTCGCTGGGCGATCGCAGCTACCTGGTGCACGACGGCGACGTCGGACTCGTGGTCGATCCGCAACGGGACATCGACCGGGTCCTCGACGCGGCCGACGCCGCCGGCGTGACCATCACCCACGTGGCCGAGACCCACGTCCACAACGACTACGTCAGCGGTGGCCTCACCCTGGCCCGCACCACGGGATCCCGGTACCTGAACTCGTCCGACGAGACGCTCCGTTTCGATCACGACGCAGTCACCGATGGCGACCGGCTCGAGGTCGGATCCATGAGCGTCGAGGTCGTGCACACCCCCGGGCACACACCGCACCACCTCAGCTACGTGGTGCGCGTCGAGGGTGACGCACCCGCGCTGTTCACCGGCGGGTCACTGCTCTACGGCACGGTCGGTCGGACCGACCTCATCTCCGAAGACCTCACCGACCAGCTCACCCGGGCCCAGTTCCGGTCGGCCCGTCGGCTCGCCGACACGCTCCCCGACGAGACGCAGGTCTACCCGACCCACGGGTTCGGCAGCTTCTGCGCATCGGCCAAGAGCGACGGCGAATCCGATGGCAGCCTCGGCACCGAACGAGACGTGAACGTCGCCCTCACCATCGACGACGAGGACGACTTCGTCGAACGACTGGTGGCCGGGTTGACCCCCTACCCCCGCTACTACGCCCAGATGGGTCCCCTCAACTCGGCCGGAGCCGTCCCGATCGACCTCTCCACCCCCGCAGCAGTCGACCCCGTCGAACTCGCCCGACGGATCCACCGAGGTGAATGGGTCGTCGACCTCCGCCAACGACGAGTCTTCGCGGCGGAACATCTCGCCGGCACCATCGGCATCGAACTCGCCGACCCGTTCTCCACCTACCTCGGTTGGCTCCTTCCCTGGGGCACTCCCGTGACCCTGCTCGGAGACTCCACCGACCAGGTCGCCGAGGCCCAACGACAGCTCGTCCGCATCGGCATCGACCGCCCGAGCGGCGCCGCCACCGGCGGACCCGATCGCTGGGCACCCGACCACGACCGTCGCAGCTACCCCGCAGTCGACTTCACCGACGTCGCCGCACAGGACGGGGCCACCGTTCTCGACGTCCGTCGAGACGACGAACGCGCCGACAGTCACATCGATGGTTCGATCCACATCCCGATCCACGAGCTCGCCGACCGGCTCGACGAACTCCCCGCAACCACGCTGTGGGTCCATTGCGCCAGCGGCTTCCGGGCCAGCATCGGCGCCAGCATCCTCGACCGCGCCGGCCGGGAGGTCGTCCTCATCGACGATGACTACGACCGCGCCGTCGATGCAGGCCTGGCCCTGGTCCCGTGACCGACCTCGAAGCCGGGACTCCAGCCCTTGTCGTCACACGAAACTGGGGCCATGCTGTCCGTACGTCCGTATCACTGATGGAGCATTCATGAGCACCACCGACACTCGTCACGGGTCGAACGGAACGATCGACGCCATTGCCCTTCGCAGCCTCGTCCAGGACGGCGACGTTCGACTGCTCGACGTACGCAACGCGGCCGAGTTCGAGACCGCGCACATCTCTGGCTCGTACCACGTCCCCCTCGACACGCTCGGCGAACACTGCGCCGACATCTGCCGGGCCGACGCCTCGGTCGTGGTCGTGTGCCAATCGGGCGGGCGGGCATCGCAAGCCGCCGAGAAGCTTGCGTCCAGCGGGATGGACAACGTGCGAGTCCTCGACGGCGGTATCTCGTCGTGGATGAGCATCGGAGCTCCCGTGGTGCGCGGCCAGGAGAAGTGGAGTCTCGAGCGACAGGTCCGCCTCGTCGCCGGGAGCATCGCCCTGACCGGCGTCGTCGCATCGACCCGGGTCCCGGCCGCGAAGTGGGCCGCCGGTTTCGTCGGCGGTGGACTCACCTTCGCCGCGCTCAGCAACACCTGCGCCATGGGCAACGTCCTGTCCCGGCTCCCGTACAACCGCAATGGGTCGACCGATGTCGGCGCCTCGGTCGACGCCCTCGTGAAGAACCGACCAGCACCCGCTCCATCGAACTGAGTCCCGGCACCGGAGAGGCGGCGGAAGCGACGCGCCGGCCCCACGGCGAGCGACACGTGCGCCGGAGCGACGGCCCCGTCAGGCGTGGGACCATGGTGCGATGAGGTTCGTCGTTGCTGGTGCGGGGGCGATCGGTGGAGTGGTTGGTGGTCGACTCGCACAGTTCGGGCATCAAGTCGCCCTGATTGCTCGCGGTGCTCATGGGCAGTCGATCCGCGTGGAGGGGCTTCATGTGCACGGTCCTGCGGAACGCGTCGTGGTCCGCCCGTGCGTGTTCGACTCCATTGCTCATGCGGCGGTTCGCTCCGCCGATGTCGTACTGATGGCGGTGAAGAGTCAGGACACCGTTCGCCTCCTCGATGAGCTCTCGGCTGACGCGCCGCCCGATGTTCCCGTGGTGTGTCTGCAGAACGGGGTGCACAACGAACGCGAGGCGCTTCGTCGCTTTGCCAACGTCTACGGCGCTGTCGTGATGTGCCCGACCGTTTACCTCGAGCCCGGCCACGTGAGAGCCCACTCGGGTCCGACGACGGGAATCATCGACGTTGGTCGCTTCCCTCACGGTGTCGACTCGATCGTCGAGGATGTGGTCGCCGCGTTCACCGCGTCGACGTTTTCCTCGACGGCGCAGGTCGACATCGCGCGTTGGAAGTTCGCCAAACTGGCGACGAACCTCGGTAACGCGATCGAAGCGGTCTGTGGGTCCTCGTCCCGGAAGGGGCCGCTCGGCGATCTCGTGCTCGCGGAGGCATACGCGGTGCTCGATGCGGCGGGCATCGACCATGCGTCCGCCGAGGAGGACAGGGAGCGTCGTGGCGCACACCTGAATGTTCAGCGCGTCGAAGGTGAGTCGCGACCTGGCGGTTCGAGTTGGCAGAGTCTCGCTCGGGGCCGTTCGAGCATCGAGACCGACTACCTGAACGGCGAGATCGTGATGCTCGGTCGCCTCCACGGAGTTACGACGCCGGCGAACGAACTGCTCCAACGACTGGCCAGACGCCTGGCCGAGGCCGGCGCGGGCCCCGGCACCTTCGACCACCGGGAACTACTGGAGTCGCTCCAAACGAGCTGACGTCACGCCAGATCACCTCTTCATGGTGTCACCAGTGTCGTCGAGCGTTCGGGAGCGCAATCATGGACGACTCCTCGAGGTGATGACGGATGTAGAACTGGTCGTGTTCGAGGCCGAGCGTGTCGCGGGCGTGGTCTCGTCGGTGGAGCCGAACGTTCCGGATCTCGGAGGATTCTCGAGCTCGTCCGGCGGCCCCGGTGACGCCCGGGGCCGCCGTCGCACGTGGTGCCTGACCGAGATCAGGCTGGCCGCGTGTGGTGGCGACTGAAGTAGCGGAGCACGCCGAGCACGATGCCGATGCCACCAGTGACCATGGCCGAGAGCCAGCTGAGGATCCACGCCAGCCAGGCGACGCTGTCCTCCCAGCATGGATTGGCTTCGGTGCAGTCGTCGGGCACGATCCCGGAGTTCTCCCAGACGATCAGCACGGCGAAACCGGCCGCCCCCAGCAGTGCCGCAGCGACGAGCCATCGGTACCAACCGCCGGTCATGGAATGTCCCGGCAGCTCGACACGAGGTCGATCGTCCCGATCGTTCGTCACGAGGTTTCCGGTCCACAGTCCTCCGATGATCACCAGCGCCGCCACGGGGATGAAGAGGGGATCGAGCGCGGCCAGCACCGCGCCAGCGATGACCAGACGCGAGCCGGTGACCAATCGCTGTCTTCGGGCCGCCAGCCCGCCGATCACGAGAAACCCTCCGATCGCCGGCGGCAGCGACGCCAGGACCTTCGCGCCCGAGCCTCCCTCGCCGGCATCGCCGAGGGCGAGGCCGAGAATGCCCATGGTCGCAATGACGACGCCCAGGACGACGGTGACCGGCACCCACCAGGTGCCCGATCCGGTTGTCTTCTTCATGTCGTGACTCCTTTGCCTGGCCCCTCGCTGTTCGAGGAGCGTGCGGTATCGCCACCACACGTCGGCGTGGATGCCACGCAGCGTTCGACCCAGGACGCCGCGGCGCGTGGGTTCGTTCGAGTCGTGGAGCTGTTCCCACAGGTCGGACTCGATTTCCTGCCGTCGCCGCTCGCGGATCTCCACCGGCAGTCCTCGGGTGTAGAGCAGCGTCCACGTCCGACACACGCGAACCGCCGTCGGTCCCACGGTCATACCGGATTCCAGCCGACGTCCCGAGGCGGTGCTGGCGAGGCCTGTTCCGTCGCCCGGGCGAGGGCTGCGTGCCCTGCTGCGGTCATCTCGTAGAGACGTCGCCGCGGGCGACCCTCGTCGGCGGCGGCCTCGGGGTCTTCCCATTCGGAGACCAGCCAGCCGGCCTTCTCCATCCGGGACAGCGCCTTGTACAGGGTTCCGTGGGCGGTCAGCAGCTTCGCGCCCTCGGCGCCACGGAGGTGCTTCGCCAGGAGGAACCCATGGAACCGACCCGTTCCGGAGGCCACGAAGTCGATGGCTGTCGAGAGTATGGCCACTTCCAGGGGGAGCACGGCTCCCGGCTTCC
Source organism: Acidimicrobiales bacterium (assembly GCA_037968675.1). Classification (GTDB taxonomy): domain Bacteria; phylum Actinomycetota; class Acidimicrobiia; order Acidimicrobiales; family Salinilacustritrichaceae; genus Salinilacustrithrix. The sequence continues at coordinate 17,111 of JBBKVY010000024.1, forward strand.
TGCGCATGTCCAGAGTATGCGCAGATATCTTCCTATTCGGCAAGCGGATCCAGATGCCAGATGCCAGATGCCAGATGCCGACCCGACCATCGGCCGGGACGTGCGTGCTCGCCGGCGCATTGCCGGCGAGCACGACGGGTCTGTTGTTCGTGGTGTTTGTCGGCTGGTGGTCACCGCAAGACGGGGAAGCGGCGGACCAGGTCCGTGCGGGCCCAGACCCGACCGAGGCCGAGCGTGTCGCCGGCGTGGACGGCGGCGAGGCCGATGAGGACGACGGCGTAGATCAAGTGGTCGTCCATGAACGGGTTGTTGTCGAGCGGAAGCGAGGCCATCCACATGAAGGTCAGGAGCAGGGCGCCGGCTCCTGCGGCGATACGCATGCCGATGCCCAGCATGAGGGCGACCCCGATGGCGAGGAGGCCGACCATGAAGAGGTAGTCGGCCCAGACAGCACCGGAGAGGGGCTCGAAGAGACCCTTGAACGGACCTTCCACGCCGGAGAGGAACCCGGTGGTGGGGGAGCCGCCGTGGATCCAGGCGGCCGGACCGAAACGGTCGATCGCGCCGGTGGTGCGGTCGGTCCCAGTGGCGTAGCCCAGGGCGAAGGCCTTGTCGAGGAATGCCCACAGGAAGACGAACCCGATGGAGATTCGGCTGACGGCCCACGCGTAGGTGGCGACGCTGCGCTCGCGGTCGGTCGCCGCTTCATCGGCGGGGGCGTGGGAGACACCGTTGCCGTTCGTCGTCTCGAGCTGCTGCTCGGTGATGGATGCGGTCATGGGGTGTTCCTCCTGTGTTGCCAGGAGAGTTCCTGGCCATTGCATCGTGCGGGCAGGTCGGGTCTCGTCGGTAGGGCCGAATGGCACAGGTCCGACCCCATGTGGACCTCCCTGCTGTCGACCGCACTGCCCTGCGCCGGCGTCGAAGGGACCTCTGGCCCTACCTCCGGCCGGCGACGGCACGACAGCGCTCCGCCGAGCCCGACGAGCTCGCTGCGCTCACGGATCAGGAGCGGAAGATCATCGACCTCATTGTCGAGGGAGGGCAGCCGCATACGCCGCCCGGGCGTCTGTTCGTGTCCGAGAAGACCGTCAGCGTGCACGTCTCGAGCATTCTGCGAAAGCTCGGCGTCACCAGTCGGGTCAACGCCGCCGCGGTCGCGCAGCGCCTCCACGTGACGTGAAGGACAGCCGAGTCGTACCTGAGAGCGCCCCACATGAAGCACCCCGACCCCGACGGCGCCACGCACCGCATCGAGGATCGGTGGGCGGTCAGGCGCCTGCGCAGTACGAGCGACGAGAACCGACTGCCTCGGCCAACCTCGCCGTGTGTGGCCCTGATGCCTCTGGCGCGATGATCCCGCTTCTCGCGATCACTCGCAGCAGGGCAACAGGCGGGTCGTCCGCGCTGAATCGCCAGGGCACGCCTGCGACGAGCGCAAGCTCTGCGGCAGCGGCCGCCATGAAGGGCGTCAGTTCGTCGTCGAGGTCGTGGACCTCGAGCGTGCTGAGGGTTCGGCACACCGAAGCGGCAGTTGCCGTGGGCATGGTCGACGAGATGTCGATCTCCCCGTGGAGTTCGATTGGATCTAGCGTTGGGCGGTTCATGACCCCTAGTATGAGGGCCTATGTCCCAAGAATCGAGTGCCAATCCGCGACGGGTGGCGACAGAACGAGTGGTCCAATTGTTGGGCCACTGGTCCAACGGCGACGGGCCCCTGTACCGGCAACTCGCCAGCCGACTCGTTGCCTGCATCGACGAAGGGACCCTCAAGACCGACGAGCAGTTGCCACCGGAACGAGCGCTCGCCAACGCACTGAGCGTTTCCCGAGGCACGATTGTTCGCGCGTACGACCAGCTCGCAGACACGGGCGCCGTCACTCGCGTGCAAGGAAGCGGAACGCGCATCAATGGCGCCGTCCTTCGCCCGACCTCCGCTGCCTCCTTCGTCGGCGAACGACTGTGGATGCGCGAGGGCGCCGCCATCGACCTGCTCAAGGCGATCCCCGCCATCCTCCCGGAGGTCACGCAGCTCATCACCGACCTCGATCTCGACCGCCACCACGCCGATCTCAACGAAGCCGAACCGCTCGGCTGGTGGAGCGTCCGTGAACGCGTCGCCGCGATCCACACCGAACAAGGGCTCTCGACCTCACCACACCAGATCCTGGTGACTTCCGGCGCGCAACAAGCGATCGCGCTCGTCGCATCCGCAATGGTCCGCTCGGGCGATGTCGTCCTCGGGGAGGCAATGACCTGGCCTGGACTCATCGACGGCATCCAGCACTCCGATGCCCGATTCGAGCCCGTCGCCCTCGACGACAGCGGAATCGTCATCGACGATCTCGAAGCGAAGGTCGATCGCTACCGACCCGCGCTCATCGTGCTCAATCCTCAGCACCAGAACCCGACCGGCACACGCCTCCCAGCCGACCGGGTCGCCGCGGTCGCGTCGATCGCTGCCCGACACCGAATTCCCGTTCTCGAGGACCGTGTCGCTGCCGACCTCGGCTTCGATCGGCGGCACCTGCCGGCGATCGACGAATACGACACCGGCGGACACGGACTCATTGCCGGTTCCATCTGCAAGGTGGCGTGGTCTGGTGTTCGGCTCGGCTGGCTTCGCGCCGACGCCCAAGTCATCAACCGGCTCCGCTCCCACAAGGCGGTCGCCGACATGTTCACACCGCCGCTCAGCCAAGCGCTCGGCCTCTCCATCCTCGAACGCTACGACCAGTTCGTCGACCTCCGACTCGCTCAGCTCCAACCCGCAGCCGACCTCATCACCGGCACCATCAACACGGACTTGTCGGACTGGGCCGTCGCACCAATTCGCGGTGGCCTGTCAGCGTGGGTCACTCTGCCTGCGAACACCTCCGCCCAGTCGTTCGTGCAGCACGCCAACCGGCACGGCGTCCTCATTGCATCCGGCCGCGAGTTCGCCGGGACCGAACACGACGGGCCCAATATCCGCATTCCGTTCACCGCCCCGCTCGGCATGCTCACCGAAGGGCTCGCTCGGCTCCGTCACGCCTGGGGAACCTTCGACCATCAGCCGACGTCAGCCCCCATCATCTGACCTGGCGGCACCATCGACGGCCATCCCTTCGACGCAACACCGATGCCGTCGGGCACCGGACCTCACTGGTGCGTGACCGAAGTCGACCCGTTCCGCGACCTCAGCCGTTCCGAACTCAATGCCGTCGCCGACGAGGCAGCGAGGTACGGCTGCTTCCTCGATCTTGAGCCGAAGGTCGCGTGGACGCCGTGAGCGAATGCCGGCAGGCCCTGGACGCCGTCAATGGCCGAGACGTCGCCGTGCTGGGCAGAACAGTCGCGCGACACGGCTTCCACTCCCACATCACGGCCTGTCCGTAGGAGCCGCGCTCAGGTCGAGACGAGTTCGTCCAGTGTGGCGAGCGAGGTGGTGAGGCCGGTGGCGGCCTGCTCCATGAACGTTTCTGGGTCCTCAGGCTCGGGCATGTTGACCTGCATGGTCATGCGCGTGAAGCCGTCGTCCGTCGGTTCGAAGGTCAGGGTCTGGGCGGTGGCAGGGCCGGTCGGGTCGGTATCGCCCATGACGAACCACTCGTCGGCATCGAGACGATCCGGTCGGTCGATGTGGGTGTACGTGCCGTGCCATGCCATCGATCCGTGCTCGGGGATGACCATGGCGTAGTGGTAACGGCCGCCGACTGTGGGGTCGGACTCGCACACGGTCATCTCCGAGCCGGCAGGGGCGCCGGAGGGGAACCAGACGCGAAGGTCGGCGGGGTCGGTGAAGGCCCGGAAGACGCGATCGGGCGGGGCGCCGAAGATGCGCACGCACCGATACGACGAAGCGTCGTCGCTGAGCTCGATCTGGGTCGATCCTCGCCGGGCGTCGAGGGTCGAGAGGTCCGAGGGGAGGGTGCGGTCGGTCACGGAGATTCTCCTCAGGAGAGTCGGGATTCAGGGTCGGGATCAGGGTCGAGCGAGATGAGTTCGTCCAAGGCGTCGAAGCGTGCATGCCAGACGTCCTCGAACGAGGCGAACCAATCGTGCGCCGTCTTCAAACCCCGTTCATCGAGGCGGTAGTGGCGGTATCGGCCGTCGGCTCGAGCCGAGACGAGCGCAGCGGCCGCCAGGACCTTGAGGTGCTTCGACACCTGCGGCTGTCGGAGGCCCGAGGCATCGACGAGTTCGGACACGGTCGACTCACTGCGCTGGTGTAGCAGTTCGAGTAGATGGCGGCGGTTTGGTTCGCCCACGGCGTCGAGGACGAGATCGGTGTCGATCACGTCGACAGGATACATATTCTCTTGGAGGAATGCAATGGGTCCTGGCAGGGAGGGCGATGTCTGACCCGTCCGTGCGACGGTGCCCCCACTTCGAGCCGGGCCGCCAGTCGAGATGTTGTGTCGCGGACGGGCGCCTCATGCCGAGGTCCTCGCACAGTCGGCCGAGGGTTTGCCCGTCGTCGGCGCAAAAGGCGATCGAGGAGCCGGCGCCGAGTCGGATCGGCCAAGGCCTTGAACACTGCGCGCTGTCCCGGCCGAGTGCGTGATACTGCGGTGGATGCAGCGGGACGATCACTGATGGGACGTCGCGAGGAGGTTGCGCTCCGGGTCGTGCGTGGACTGGTCCGACGTCCTCGGCTGGCCGACATCATCTTTCGTTTTGATCGATGGGGGAGCATCCTCGGTCCGGATCGCTTCGTGGACCCGTATCCGATCTATGAGCGGATGCGGGAGGCTGGTCCGGTCTCGTTCAGCCCATTCCTCCAGCAGTGGGCAGTGGTGGGCTACGACGAAGCGCGTGAGGTTCTGCGGTCGTCGAGTTTCGGCGTCGCTGGCCAGATGGATCTGCTCATGGACACGCGCCCGTATTCAGGGCTCTCCCACCAGACCAAGGCCCTGTTCCTCAACGCGCTGTTGTTCACCGATCCACCGCTCCACACTCGGTTGGGGGCCGCGGTGAGTCGGGCGTTCACACCCCGCCAGATGGAGCGTTTCGAGCCACGGATCGGTTCCGTTCTCGATCGTCTCCTGCAAGGGATCGTCGATGAGCCGAACCCTGAGCTGATGGCCAGCGTCGCCGAGCCGCTACCGGTGCAGGTGATCGCCGAGCTCATCGGGGTTCCTGAGGAGCGGTGGGCCTGGCTCGCTCAGACCTCGACGATCCTGCGCGGCGTCGGCCGATCCGTTCGTCCCGTTGGACCCTGCCGAGGTCGATCGTACGTGTGAAGAGATCGCCGCCTACTACGGCGAACTGGCCGACGAACGTGCCGCCCGACCGGCAGATGATCTGTTGTCGGTCTTGGTCGCGACCGAAGCGGAAGGCCAGATCGACCGCACAGAGCTGTTCAGCCCGCTCACCATTCTCCTCTTCGCTGGACACGAGACCACGACCGGCGTGATCGGCAACGCCATCGTCACGCTCACCCGAAACCCTGGCCAGCGCGACCTGCTCGTCGCTCGGCCCGACTTGTGGCCGAACGCCGTCGAAGAACTCCTCCGCTACGACACGGCCGTGCACACCGACCCGCGCGTTGCGCTCGAAGACGTCACCATCGCCGGCCAGACGATCAGGGCCGGCCAGAACCTCACGGTCATGCTCGGTGCTGCGAACCGGGACCCGGCCCGGTTCGACCACGCCGCCCAGCTCCGCGTCGACCGTGCCGATCCGGCACCCATCTCGTTCGGTCATGGCATCCACCACTGCGTCGGCGCCGCCCTCGCCCGGCTCGAGCTACGAGTCGCGCTCCCGCGGATCCTCGAGAGTCTCGGCCACTTCACGATCGACGACGCCGAGATCGTCTGGAAGACCTCCCTCCCGTTCCGCGGCCCGATCCACCTCCCCGCTCGACGGCTCTGACCCGAAGGGATGATGGACGGATCTGCGAAATGCGCGCTCACAGGTGCGGTGTCCGTGGTCGTCCAGACCAACGTCTATTGGCTGTCGTTCGGCGGGGCCGGGCCAAGGAGCCGATTGATGGTGTTCGGGTTCGATGGCCAAGCGTCGAGTAGGACCTGGCGCGGGACCTGTCTGGCGGCATACCGGAAGGCCAGGGCGACGACGACGACATCGTCGAGCGGTCCGATGACGGGCAGGAACTCGGGGATGAGGTCGATCGGTGAGAGCACCCAGAGTCCCGCGAAGCCGATGGCGACCCTGGCTCTCCGGGGGACCCGCGGGTCTTTCCGAAGGACTCGCACGGTGGTGATGCATGCGGGCAGGAAGCCGGCCAACTCCTTGAGCGCACCGTCCGGAAGTCGCGACGCGAGCACGATCAGGACCACCCAAGAGCTCGCCAACAATCCGAATCCGATGAGTGCCCAACTCCACCAGTTCATCGTCGCGCCGAGACGTTGGTGAGGACGCTGAGTTCCAAGAGCTGTGCACGGAGCTCATCTGCATCGACGAGGTCCCACAGATGGCGGGCCCCGGACGCGACGGTGGGCCGTGCGAGGCGATCGACGACGCTGGATGGCTTGCTGAGGCTCCCAGCCATGCCCAAAGTCTTGTTCAGGCCAGCGGCCGTCGCCTGCGCTTGTTCTGCGTGTCTCGAGGTCGTGATGATCCTGTGGTTCATGGCGGCGAGAATCTGCGTGACGTGCATGCCGACTGCGCCAGGTCCGCCGATGACCGCGATCGTCCTCGTCTCGATCGCAGGGTCTGATTCAGACAGGTCCGCGTTGACGTTGGTCGGCGGCCCGAGGGTGTGGGTCGTGGTTCACGACGCGACACGCAAACAACCCCTGACCACAACGACGACGAACGCGACCGTGCCACGCTCAACCCCTTCGGGCTGAACGAGCCGTGACAAGACTGGCCACCCTCGACTCCCAAACCGCGGCCGAAGGACCCCCCCATGCGACACAACATCAACAAGGTCACGTTCCCCGGTTCCCAGGGCGAGCAGCTCGACGCCCGGCTCGACCTGCCGTCCTCGTCTCCGCGGGCGATCGCCCTGTTCGCTCACTGCTTCACCTGTGGCAAGGACATCGCCGCGGCGTCGCGGATCAGCGCCGGGTTGGTCGCCGAGGGCTACGGGGTGCTGCGTTTCGACTTCACCGGGCTCGGGTCGAGCGAAGGCGAGTTCGCCAACACCAACTTCAGCTCCAACGTCGGTGATCTCGTCGCCGCGGCTGACATGCTCCGTGAACGCTACGAAGCTCCCCGCCTGCTGATCGGCCACAGCCTGGGCGGTGCCGCCGTGCTGGCCGCCGCACCTCAGATTCCCGAAATCACTGCGGTCACGACCATCGCGGCGCCATCGGACCCGGCCCACGTCGCAGACGTGTTCACTCCCGATGCGCTCGCGGCGATCGAACGCGAGGGCGAAGCCGATGTGCAACTTGCCGGCCGCCCCTTCCGCATTCAACGACAGTTCCTCGAGGACATCTCCAGCCAGCGTCTCGCTGCCTCCATCGCCGACCTCGGAGCGGCCCTGCTTGTCCTGCACTCCCCGGTCGACGCGCTCGTCGACGTCGACCACGCCCGACGGATCTACCAAGCCGCCCGACACCCCAAGAGCTTCGTCGCGCTCGACGGCGCCGACCACCTCCTCACCAACCGTGTTGACAGCACCTACGTCGCCCGGCTCCTCGCGACCTGGGCGTCCCGCTATCTCCCCGACACCGATCCAGCCCCCGCCACCGCCGACGCGCCCGAAGGCATCGTCGTCGTCGGAGAAGCCGGTACCGGAGCGTTCGCCCAACGGGTGACCGCCGGCAACCACACCTTCATCGCCGACGAACCGATCGGGATCGGCGACGATACCGGACCCAACCCCTACGAGCTGCTGCTCGCCGGGCTCGGCGCCTGCACCTCGATGACGATGCGGATGTACGCGACCCGCAAGAACCTTCCGCTCGACCACGTACGCGTCAACCTCAGCCACAACCGAACTCACTCCGACGACTGTGCCGACATCGACGACACGCCCTGCAAGATCGACCGCATCGAACGACGAATCGAGATCACCGGCGACCTCACCGACCAACAACGCGCCTCGCTGGCCGCGATCGCCGACAAGTGCCCCGTACACCGCACCCTGGAAGGCGACATCAGAGTCGCCACCATCATCGAACGACCAGAGATTGAACCGACGACCGGATAGTCGAGCTGGGGG
>JBBKVY010000025.1:0-14276 GCA_037968675.1 Acidimicrobiales bacterium
CTGCACCCTCGCAGCCGGTCGGCACCTCGTCGGTGGGCACGCCACGGGGTCGGACGTCCGGTCGAGCTCGCATCGGATGCACTGGCCAGGCTGCCGCACCTGGTGGCGGCACGGTCGGCGGACGTGGTGTGGATGACCAAGTGGTTGGTTCCGGGGCATCTCACGATGGAGCGACGGATCTCGCATCACCTCGTCCTGGACGTCGACGATGCGATCTGGTGTCGGGGGCCACGGGCCGCACGCGCTGTTGCTGCAAGTGCCGAGGTGGCGGACCACGTGATCGCCGGGAACGAGTTCCTCGCCGATTGGTTCGCAGCGCGGACCCCCACGCCGATCACCATCGTTCCGACTGCGGTGGACACGCTCCGGTATCTGCCCGCACGGACCACCGCCAATGATCGGCCGGTGATCGGCTGGATCGGCACGGCCCGTAATCTGCACTACCTCCAGACAATCGACCGCGCCTTGGCCCAGGCCGTGCGCGAGACGAAGGCGCGACTCGTGGTCGTCGCCGACGTGCAACCGACGTTCGAGCACGTTCCGGCCGAGGCGATCGAGTTCCGTCAGTGGGATCCTGCGCGTGAGCCACAGGATCTGGCCAGCTTCGACGTCGGGATCATGCCGTTGCTCGACGGCGAGTGGGAACGGGGCAAGTGTGGATTCAAAGCGCTGCAGTACATGGCGTCGGGCGTGCCCTTCGTGGCGTCACCCGTCGGCATGAACGTCGACCTGATCGCATCCGGCGGCGGTCTCGCGGCAACCACCGACGCCCAGTGGCGCGATCACCTCGTCGACCTGCTCACGGACCGCGACCGAGCAGCGATCATGGGCTCGACCGGAAGGGCCACCGCCGAGTCGCACTTCTCGGTGCGAGCGCTGTCGTCGCGGCTCGGATCAGTGCTGCGATCGGTCGCCGGCTCGTGAGGCACCGACCAGCGAGCGCATGATCTGCTCCATCAGGGCCCAGTTCTCGGTCGTCGTGTACTGCGTGAGAATCCGCGCACGGGCCTTCGACGCGAGCTGTTGGCTTCCGTCGCTGTCATCGAGCAGACCCTTGATCGCCTGAGCGAGTGCATCGGGGTCGTCAGGATCGACGAGTAGCCCACAGCCCTCGCCCAGCAGATCAGGGATCCCGGACACGTGGGTGGCCACGACGGGGACGCCCCGAGCCATTGCCTCGATGAGGACATTCGGTACGCCGTCGCGATCGCCCTCATCCGACAATCGGCTCGCAAGACAGAAGAGGCGCGACCGATCGAGGAGGTCTCGGACCTCATCAGGAGTGAGGTGACCGAGGAGAGTCACTCGATCATGCAAGCCGAGCCGCTCGACGAGCCCCCTCAGATCGCTTCGTTCGTCGCCCTCCCCTGCGATCGCCAGCGAGGTGGTCGCCGGAAGCGCGGCGATGGAACGGATCAGAACGTCGTGACCCTTCTTCTGGCGAAGCGCGCCCACCGACGCGATGAGCTGTCCGGTCGGTCGCGGCACCTCGTCGACGATCAGGTCCGGTGGTACGCCCATGCGCATGACGATCGTCTCCACGCCGAACCGGTCGAGAACATCTGCGGCGATCCGTTCCGACTCCACGAACACGGCGTCGGCATCCGACAGTCGCCACCGCAGGTGCGCATCGATGAATCGGTCGTCGTAGATCCCGTAGGCGTGCACGAACACTGTCCACGGCCGGTGCACCAGTCGCGACATCGTCGCAGCGGTGGTGGCCGAGACCCACGCGAAGTGCGCGTGGACGAGATCACAATCCCGGATCCGCCGGTGGAGCGCGATCCCGACGAGGACGGCGTAGACCTGAGGAACCCACGTGCCCCTCCGGCCGAGACGCACAACGCTCCAGAGACATCGAGCGCTGGCAACAGGCCGGCGAAGGCAGCCGATCGCTGCGAGACAGATCGTCTGGAGCACGGAGACGTGCACGAGGTCGATTCTCGATTCGATCTCGTCGCCGTCGACCGGCGGTTTCAGCGACACCACCGTGAGGTGATGGCCGGCATCGAGTGCGGCAGCGACCTCGCGGCGGACGAAGGTCTCCGTCGGGCGGTTCCACTCGGGAACCACATACACGAGCGCCAACGAGCCCGTGGCGGGCGCGCGCAGGCTCACGACGCGCTCGCTCCGCCTGTCCGAAGGCGGCGACGAATCCGGCGGCCGAGTCTGCCCCGGTCGACCACCGACTCTCCAGACCCGATGATGGTCTCCCACATCACACCGACCGGCCATGCCGATGCGATGACGCTGGCAACCGCAGCGGCAACGCCTCGATGGGCAGGACGTGCATCCTCGTCCGAGCCGACACGATCGATCGTCATGAGCAGGCCGAGCGCGGCACCGACCGGAACGAGGAGCTGCCGTGGTCGCCTTGTACGGCCGAGTACGACGAGCCCGGTGCCGACCCCGCAGCACCAGACACCGAGATACGCGATCTGGCGCGGTACGGGCCCCTCGCCGGTATGCCGCCAGTAGCGGACCTTCCAACGTCCGAATCGGAAGTACTGCTGCCAGAGGTCCGCGAAGCGCCGACGGGGCAGATAGCCGACCCGCTGGCGCGCATCGAACCAGACGGTCCCGCATCGACTGATCCGCCGATTGAGCTCGAAGTCCTGATTGGACAACATCGCCTCGTCCCATCCCCCGACAGCCCGCACGTCGGCAGTGCGGAATGCGCCGAGGTACACCGTGTCGGCTGGGCCCGACGGCGCTCCCGATCGATACCGGGCGCCACCCATGACCAACCGGTTGTTGAGTCCCCGAGCGATCCCGGCGGCGCGGATGGATGCATCGACGGGTACCGCAATCTGTGCGCCACCCGTGACGGCGATGCGTTCGTCCCCGAGCACCTCCACGCAGCGCCGAACGTAGGTGTGCGGCACGATGCTCCGCGCGTCGACACGGCAGACGATCGAACCGACGGCCACGGACAGACCAGCGTTCAGGTTGCTCGGGGTCGTTCCGGTGGGATTGTCGATGATCCGCCACTCGACGTTCCCTGCCTCGAGGACCGTTGATGCGACCGCAGCCGTCGCGTCCGTCGACCCGCCGTCGACGAGCACGATCTCCATGCGGTCGGGCGAGTAGTCCTGCGCCAGAACCGCCTCGAGACACCGTGCGATGTCCGCCTCCTCGTTCCGGGCCGGAATCAGCACGGTGACGAGCGGAGCTTCGCTCATCGACCCTTGCCCTCGTTGCCGAGCACCGAGCGCACGGTGCGACCGACGATCCGGAGATCGAAGCTCAGCGACTGGCGGCGGAGGTAGTGGAAGTCGTACTGGAGCTTCTCGAGCGCGTCACGCTCGTCGCCGGCGTACCCGTACTTCACCTGTGCCCAGCCCGTCAGACCGGGTCGCACGATGTGGCGGAGGTCGTAGAACGGCAACTTCTCGACCAGCTCCTCGACGTATCGCGGCTGTTCCGGGCGGGGGCCGACGAGACTGAGGTCGCCCCGGAGGATGTTCCACATCTGCGGGAGTTCATCGAGATGCGACACCCGCAGCAATCGTCCGAACGACGTGATGCGAGGATCGTCCTCGCTCGTCCAGTCGGTCGGCACGTTGGCATCGTCTCGCATCGTTCGAAACTTCAGGATCGTGAACACCGAGCCGGCTCGGCCGACGCGCGGCTGCGAGTAGAACAGAGGACCGCGATTGCCGAACAGGTTCCCGAGGGTCACGAACGGGATGCTGAGAACGAGCCCGATGCCACCGACCAGACCGGCACCGACGTCGACGAGGCGTTTGAAGCGACCGAAGCGTTCGCGATGGACCTCGCCGATGTCGAAGAACAGCGAGACCCGCCCGAGGTCAGCCACGGGAAGCTTGCCCAGGTACTCCTCGTAGAACAGGGACTGGGTGCGGACTCGGACCCCGCTCTCGTGCAGCGCAGCGGCCTGATCGACCACCCGTTCGTCCGCCTGTGCATCAGCGCTGAGCACGAGTACCGATGCCTGATTCTCCACGACGGTTTCGACCAACGGTCGCACGTGCTCGTCGACGGCGGACGCCTCATCAGCCGAGAGCGACGCAACGACGGTGGCCGGCCGCTCAGGGCCACCGGCCAGCTCGGCGATCAATTCCGCAGCCAGGTCGGGAGGTCCGACGACAGCCACGCGGTCGCGCTGTTCGAGCGTTCGCCGACCCGCGCCGGCCAACGTGGACATCGCGTAGTACCAGGGCACCAGCAACATCGCCGAACCGAAGACGACGAACCGAGGCAACAGCGCATCGCCGACGAACAACTGCACGGCAGAGATGCCCACGGCGCCCGCCGATGCCGCCAGCATCGACGTCGGGAGCCGGCTCCGCATGGTGCGCGGGACCTCCGGAAGCCCGAGTCCGTAGGCCGCGAGACACAGGATCGCCACGTACGCGACCGCCCAGCCGAACCGTGACGTGTCGATGAACTCGTAGCCGCCGACGTTCTCGCCGTGCCACTGACTCAACCCGAAGACGATGCCGAGGACCCCGGCGTACATCAACGGGCGCGCCAAACGTCTCACACCCTGATGTTACGGCAGTACCGGAAGACGACTTGAGGACCCGTCAGCCCCGCTCGACACCGAGGATGGGCGCCAGGAAGTGACCGGTGTGGCTCTGCGACACGGTCGCGATGTGCTCCGGCGTCCCTTCGGCCACGATCGTGCCGCCGCCGAAGCCGCCCTCGGGGCCGAGGTCGATGATCCAGTCGGCCGTCTTGATGACGTCGAGGTTGTGCTCGATCACGAGAACGGTGTTGCCCTGATCGACCAGTCGGGACAGGACGGTGAGAAGCTTGCGGATGTCCTCGAAGTGGAGGCCGGTGGTCGGCTCGTCGAGGATGTAGATGGTGTGACCCGTCGACCGCTTGGCCAACTCGGAGGACAGCTTCACTCGCTGCGCCTCGCCGCCCGAGAGCGTCGGCGCTGGCTGACCGAGCCGGACATACCCGAGCCCGACGTCGCAGATGGTCTGCATGTGACGGGCGATGTTGGGCTGGTTGGCGAAGAAGTCGAGCGCCACCTCGCACGGCATCTCGAGGATCTCGGAGACGTTCTTGCCCTTGAAGGTGATGTCGAGCGTGTCGCGGTTGTAGCGCTTGCCCTTGCAGATCTCGCACGGGACGTAGACGTCGGGCAGGAAGTGCATCTCGATCTTGATCGTCCCGTCGCCGGCGCACGCCTCGCACCGGCCGCCCTTGACGTTGAAGCTGAACCGACCGGGCAGGTAGCCGCGCACCTTGGCCTCGTTGGTCTGGGCGAACAGCTTGCGGACGTGGTCCCAGACGCCGGTGTAGGTGGCCGGGTTCGACCGGGGCGTCCGGCCGATGGGCGACTGATCGATGGCGATGACCTTGTCGAGGCTCTCGAGCCCTTCGACCCGCTTGTGGAGCCCGGGCGGAAGCTTGGACTTGTAGACGTGCTGCATGAGCGACCGCAGCAGGATCTCGTTGACGAGTGTTGACTTCCCCGAGCCCGACACCCCGGTGACGCAAGTGAACATCTCGAGGGGGAACTCGACCGACACGTCCTGGAGATTGTGTTCCCGAGCCCCGACGACCCGGATCCGCTCGTCCCCCGGGGTCCGACGCTTCTCGGGGAGTGGGATCTTCTTCTTGCCCGACAGGTACTGGCCGGTCACCGAATCCTTGTTCTTGAGGAGCTGCTTGTAGGTGCCAGAGTGCACGACTTCGCCGCCGTGCTCACCCGCGCCCGGACCGATGTCGACCACGTGGTCCGCCTCGGCGATCGTCTCCTCGTCGTGCTCGACCACGATCACCGTGTTGCCGAGATCGCGCATGCGGACGAGCGTGTCGATCAGCCGGCGGTTGTCTCGCTGATGGAGGCCGATCGACGGCTCGTCGAGCACGTAGAGCACGCCGACGAGTCCTGACCCGACCTGGGAGGCGAGCCGGATCCGCTGCGCCTCTCCGCCGGCCAGGGTGCCGGCCGAGCGCGAGAGCGTGAGGTAGTCGAGCCCCACGTCGAGGAGGAACCCCATCCGGGCGTTGATCTCCTTCACCACCTGTTCGGCGATGATCCGGTCGCGCTCGGAGAGTTCGAACCCGGCGAGCGTCTTGGCCGCCTCGCCGATGGAGAGATCGCAGATCTCGGAGATGTCGTGGCCGTCGACCAGGACCGCGAGCGAGATCGGATTGAGGCGCTTGCCTTCACAGGTGGGGCACGCGACCTCGCGCATGTAGCCCTCGATCTGCTCGCGCTGGCTGTCGGACTCGGCTTCGGAGTGGCGCCGGGTGAGGTACGGGATCGCACCCTCGAAGTTGGCGTTGTAGGTACGGGTCCGTCCGTAGCGATTGGTGTACGTGACCGTGACCTTGGAAACGCCCTTGCCGTGCAGGAGTGCGTTCGTCTGCTTCTTGTTGAGCTTCGACCATGGTGTGCCGGGCTCGATGTCGAGGTGCTCGGCGACGGACTCGACCAGCCGTGAGAAATAGGTCGATCGCCCTCCCGCCCACGGCGCGATGGCACCGTCTTCGAGCGAGAGGTCGGGGTCGGGCACCACGAGCTGCGGGTCGACCTCGTAGCGGGTGCCGAGGCCGTCGCATGCCGTGCAGGCGCCGTAGGGCGAGTTGAACGAGAAGTTCCGGGGGGCCAGGTCCTGGAACGACATGCCACATGTCGGGCAGGCGAAGTGCTGGCTGAAGGTGAACGTGTCCTCGGGGTCCGGGTCGTCGGTTGCGGGGTCCCGGTCCTTGGGCACGATCTGGATCTCGGCCACGCCATCGGCAAGGGCGAGTGCCGTCTCCAACGAGTCCGTGAGCCGCCGGGCCATGTTGTCCTTGGCCACGAGTCGATCGACGACGACCTGGATGGTGTGCATCTCGTACCGCTCGAGCTCGAGGTCGCTGTGTTCACCCAGCTCGATGAGGTCGCCGTCGACGATGGCGCGGGCGAAGCCCTGCCCGTACAGGTCGTCGAGCAGGGTGTCGTAGGTGCCCTTGCGGCCGTGCACGACCGGTGCCAGGACCTGGAATCGGGTACCTGCCTCGAGCTCCATGATCCGGTCGACGATCTGCTGTGGCGTCTGACGGGCAACGGGGGTGCCGTCGTCCGGACAATGAGGAACCCCGATGCGGGCGAACAGGAGACGCAGGTAGTCGTAGACCTCGGTGATGGTGCCGACGGTCGAGCGGGGGTTGCGACTGGCCGACTTCTGGTCGATGGAGATCGCCGGCGACAGGCCTTCGATGAAGTCGACATCGGGCTTGTCCATCTGCCCGAGGAACTGGCGAGCGTAGGCCGAGAGCGACTCGACATAGCGACGTTGTCCCTCGGCGTAGATGGTGTCGAACGCCAGCGAGCTCTTGCCCGAGCCGGACAACCCGGTGAAGACGATGAGCTTGTCGCGCGGGAGGTCGAGATCGACGCCCTTCAGGTTGTGTTCGCGCGCTCCAGAGACGACCAGCTTGTCCACGGCGTGAGGCTAGCTGGGGAGGCCCACGCTGTGAGGGAACACCTGTTCGATCGGCTCAGAGGACCGGCCCGTGGCACCGCCGCCGCTATCGTCGCGCTGTGCAGGGCGGGGCATCTCAGACGAGCACTGGAGTCGGGCTTCCAGAGCCGAGAGAGCTCCTCCTGCTGGCGGTGATCGCGCTCATCCCGATCGAGCGCGACCTCACGATCTGGGCGGTGCCGGAGGGAGCGGTCGGCAACTACCACCTCCGGGTCGGGATCAGCGCCTTCCACCTCCCACTGGCTGCCTTGGTGATCCTGAGCCTTCTGCACGTCGCCCGGTCACCCGCACGACCTCGCGGGTCTGCGGCACCGATCGTGGCGCTCGCACTGGTCTGGTTGGTCGTGTGCTTCGCCGTCTCCCCGACCTGGCGCGGCGTCGATGCGCTCTTCCATCTGGTGGCAGCCTGGGCCATCTGGGACACCGTCCGACAGGGCGGACAGCCCAGTCGCCGCCGTCTCCTCATCGCCCTCTGCACGCTCGGCGCTGCAGAAGCTGCGCTCGCGCTTGCGCAGCGGATCGTCGGAGGCAATCTCGGGGTCGACCTGCTCGAGGCGCCGGGCGCCTTCTACACCTACGGGCCGGTCGTCGCGGTCCGCGGCACGCTGGTCCACCAGTACCACTTCGTCACGCTGGTGATGATCTGCACGGCCGCGGTGTTCGTGCTCCTCGAGCGCGGCGTCAGTCCGAACGTTCGACGGCTCCTGACCGCGGAAGTTCTGCTCCTGGGTCTCGTCGTCCCCATGACCTTCTCGCGCGCGGTCGTGCTCGCGGTCGGCCCGATGCTCGTCGTGCTGGTGCTTCGCTACCGGGAACGACTGGGCGCGGCAACGCTGTCGTGGATCACCGGACTCGCCCTCGGCGCGATCGCCAGCATCGACGGGGTCACGGGTCGAGCGACCGCGAGCGTGTCCAGTGACCAGGGTTCGTTCGACTCGGGGCGCACCGAACGACTTCGCGAAGCGCTCGACATCATCGGCGATCACCCGTTCACGGGCACCGGACCAGGCAACTACGTGATCGAACTGCAGAAGGATCTCGGCCTGGTTGGCGATCCCTCGGTCAAGGTGCTGCCCTCGCACAACGTGATCTTCCACTACGCAGCCGAAGCCGGTGTGCTCGGTGGTCTCCTGACCCTGGGCCTCCTCGCAGCGCTGGCGTTCTGGGCCGTCAGGGGAGGCGCCTTGCGCGTGCTCGTCGTCCTTGCCGTGCCACCATTCCTGCTGCTCGACCTGTTCCCGTACACCTGGCAACTCGGTGTCGTGCTGACCGGGCTCTGGCTCGCTCTCGCCCAGATCGCCGGCGATGCTCGTGCCGGACCTGACCCTGCCCTCGGCACCTCTCCCGCCGTTGCGAGCGACGATCAGCCGGCGAATCGGTAGGTGACGACGCCGACCGGCGTGTCGATGAAGTGGAGGAGACTTCGGTCGACCTCGATGACGTCGTCGGGCAGCGATGCCTCGGGCGGCGCTACTCCGTCCCACTCCAGGACAGTGAACTCGTCTTCGCCAACGTCTCGGACGACGTTCACCGCTCGGGAGAACTCGTCCTCGTTCTCGACGCTGAGCCAGCGCTCGTCCACGATCGACGCGCCGCCCTCCCGGAGCACGAAGGCCTGCCGCGCGATCACCACCGGAGCGGAGGACTCCTGGAGGTCGTCGAAGAACGCCGCCACGTCGTGCGAGCGCACGTTGACCCACGCCACACCGAGCAACGTCACGCCCACCGACAACGCGATCAGCCCTCGACCCACGACCGGGAAGCGAGTCAACAAGCCGCCGAGCCCGACGACACCGAGAATGATCCCCGACCCCAGCGAGTACCTGCCGCCCCACTGCGGCCCCGACGCCCCGAGGAATTGGAACAGGTACACGAGCGGCAGGGCGGCGACGGCGATCGCCACTGCGAGCTTCGCCGGTGGGGTGCGACCGCGTACGAGCAGACCGGCCAACGCCACAGGGAACGCCACCAGCATCCCGGGCACGAAACCCAGACCTCCCAACGCATCGGCCACGTAGACCGCTCCCGCAGCGCAGAGCGCGACCACGGCGAAGGTCCGATCACCGCGACGTTCGGCACGCATGGCGGCCACGATCGCCAGGATCACGCCACCACCGAGGACGACCGACAACGTCGGGGTCCCGGACACCAGACCCGCGAGCGTCTGGAGCCCTTCCTCGAACCGTTGGCCGAGGTGCAGGGACGAGGACGTGGTGGGGTCGACGCGTGACGCAGTCCCGGTGGCACGAGATGCCCTCGACTGCCCTTCGACGGCGGATTCCAGCCAGACGTTCGCGAACCACGGCAGTGCGAACCCGACGACCGAGGCCACGCCGGTGGCGATTGCCGGGGCGAACCGACGTCGCAACGTGAGCACGATGCAGGTCACGCCCACCGACACCAGGGTGTAGACGAGCACCTCGTTGCGCATCACGGCACCCAGCCCGAGCAGCGCGCCGGCGCCGGCCGCCGTCCACGCCGGGCGGTCGTCGAGGACGCCGAGCAGGATGGAGACGGCACCGACGATGCACGCCACACCTGCGGTGTGCTCCCAGAGGTCGAGCGCGTAGATGACGACCGGCGAGGCCAGACCCACGAGCCAGAACGCTGACCACCCGCTGGCGCCCAGATCGACTCGACGAGCGAGTGAGCGTGCAGCCACTGCGGCCAGGGCGCCGGCGAGCATCGGGAGGAGCAGCGTCGCTCGGTAGCCAGCCCACCCGTAGAGCGGCGCCGCGGCCTCGAGCATCGGGAGCGTGGTGACGGCCACCCAACTGCCATCTGGCTGACGCACCGTGTGGTGCACCGGGTGGAGGTCCCCGTCCCGATCGAAGTCCTCGGCCCAGTACCCGATGTCGGGAACCGTCGTGTCGTTCCGGTCCATGACCTCGAGCGTGTACACCTTCGCCCCGGTGTCGGCGCCGAGGTACCCGTTCGGGTCGTTGAACGCGCCCAGCGCCAGGTAGGCCAACACGAGCAGCACGAACGCGGGGACTGGTCGACAGACGACCGGACGGATGCGCGTCCACACCTCAGCCACGGCGACTCACCGATCCTGCACAGGGCGCGGCTGGGGTGTCCGGGCCAGGCGCAGTGTCCGGTGGGGCGTCGAAGCGATAGACGAGCACGGCACCGGCGAGGACATCCACGGGACAGTACGCACGCAGCCACGACAACTCGTCCCGGTGCGTGACGGTCAACTGCGTCGCACCCACGGCGACATCGCCCACCAACGCCGACGCGTCGGCTGACTCGACCGTGGGCACCCCGGCGACGGCGTCGTACCCGCGGGGCGCGGTGGCCGACACGGCGACGAACGGGTTGTTGCGATGTCGGTCGCGGAGCGCCGAGTTCGCCTGGCCGAGTTCGATGTTGCCGTCGCTCACCGCTCGATACCCGTCAGAAAAGGGTGGCGGCGTCCAGGCCAGCGAATCCGGGTGCCCGAGGACCGAAGCGCCCGCCTGGCCGATGGCCAACACGACGGCGACGATGACCAGCGGACGGAACTCGAGGCGGCCGAGGGACGCGACGGCGACGAAACCGAGCCCGAGCACGGGCAAGGCAAGGCGTAGTCCGAGGTCGAGCGGTTGTGCCACGAGGAAGGCGAGGAGTGTGAGCGCCGGCGGCGCCAGGACCCATGCCGCTCTGCGACGTTGGCCCCGACCCACGAACGCCCACCCGCCGAGCCCGAGGAGCAGACCGACGCTGGCCGTCAGTGGCAGCTTCACTGCCGCACTCGCCGGGAAGAACCATGATCGGCTGCCGGTCCACGATTCACCGAGCAGGTAGGCCGGGCGACCCTCCGACGTCTCGGCGAGATGGGCGAACCCGGCCCTCCACTCGATCGGCATCGGTACCGCCAGGACCGCCGCCTGCACGGGACCGGCGTCGGCGGCCTGGTCGACGAGCGCCTCGAACCGGTCGCGAGGCGGACCGTCGACCGGTGTCGGGTCGACGAGGCGGTAGCCGAGCCAGACCACCGCCACCGGCACCACGACCAGCAAACCGATCTGTCGGAGCAGGGCTCGGCGGTCGGCGCCGCGGGCGGTCACCAGGACCGAGATACCCACCACCGGCACCAGGACGAGCGCGGTGTGTCGGACGAGGAGCGCGCCACCGACCATCGCCGCGAGGGCGAGCGCTCGGCCGTCGGTCCGGTCCTCCCGCCAGCGGTCGAACAACAGCGCGACGGCGACCACCGCGCACGTGAAGCTCACGTCGAGTGAGCTCAGATGCGCGATGCCGAGCACATACGGAGTGGTGAGCCACAGTCCGGCGGCGACCAGTCCTCCGATGCGGTTCACCAACCGTGCGCCGAGCGCGTAGATCAACAGGCCCGTCACGGCACCGATGGCCAACGGCACGATCCGGAACCAGAACACCACCCGTTCCAGACGGCCCGCCTCGTCGTTCGCTCGTACGACGTCGTCGGTGTAGTCGAACCAGTCGCCGTCGTCGTAGGCCTCGGTGTCCGGCAGGATCGGGTCGGCGACGAGGACGGGCAGGATCCCGGGCAACGCGTGATGGAGCAGTGCATGCTCCGGGTTCATGCGGAGATCGTGCCGATCGATCGCCACCAGGCCGGCGGCCAGGTCCACTGCCTCGTCGACAGTCACGGCGTCGCGATCGGCCTGGATCAGTCCGAGCACGAGAAAGGGCGCGCAGAGCACCGACAAGACCACCAGCGCGACTGGTCGCGGCACCTCCGACACGTGGCGAAGCTAGTGAGTTGCCGGGCGACCCTGGTGGAGACCCGGGGTCAGATCGCCTCGACGGCCCCCCGTTTGAGGTCCTTGATCTCGTCACGGAGACGGGCGGCATACTCGAAGCGGAGCTCCTCGGCCGCCTCGTGCATCTCCTCCTCGAGCGCGATGATCAGCCGCTCGACGTCCTCCTGCGGGAGTTCGGTCAGCTCCTTGATCTTCTGGCGCTCGGCCGCGGTCCGCTTCCGCTTGCCCTTGTCGGGCACCGGTGCGGTGCCGTCGCCCCCGCGCAGGAAGCTCAGGATGTCCGTGACGCCCTTGCGGATCGTCTGCGGGTCGATGCCGTGCTCCTCGTTGTACTCGACCTGGAGCTGGCGCCGGCGCTGGACCTCGGAGATCGCTCGCTGCATCGAGTCGGTGACCTTGTCGGCGTACATGATCACCTGACCGTTGACGTTGCGTGCCGCACGGCCCATGGTCTGGATGAGCGACGTCTCCGACCGGAGGAAACCCTCCTTGTCGGCGTCGAGGATGGCGACCAGCGACACCTCGGGAAGGTCGAGGCCCTCGCGCAGCAGGTTGATCCCGACCAACACATCGAACTCACCGAGGCGCAGTGCTCGCAGGATCTCGATGCGCTCGATCGTGTCGATGTTCGAGTGCAGGTAGCGGCAGCGCACCCCCTGTTCGAGCAGGTACTCGGACAGATCTTCGGACATCTTCTTGGTCAGCGTCGTGATCAAGACGCGCTCGTCCTGCTCCATCCGCAGGGCGATCTGGTCCATGATGTCGTCGATCTGTCCCTTGGTGGGCTTGACGATCACCTCGGGGTCGACGAGGCCGGTGGGTCGGACGATCTGTTCGACGACGCGGGACGACTCCCGCAACTCATAGGGCGACGGGGTGGCCGACACGTAGACGACCTGCTGTACCCGGTCGGTGAACTCGTCGAACTGGAGCGGACGGTTGTCGGCCGCCGACGGAAGGCGGAAGCCATGGTCGATCAGGATCGCCTTGCGGCTCCGGTCGCCCTCGTACTGACCGTGGAGCTGGGGAACAGCGACGTGTGACTCGTCGATGACGACCAGGTAGTCGTCTGGGAAGAAGTCGAGCAACGTGTTCGGCGTCTCGCCCGGGGCGCGGCCGTCGATCGGGGCCGAATAGTTCTCGATTCCGTTGCAGTACCCCACCTCCTGCATCATCTCGAGGTCGTACTGGGTGCGCATCCGGAGTCGCTGGGCTTCGAGGAGCCTGTTCTCCTTCTCGAAGTACGCCAGTCGCTCCTGGAGCTCGGCCTCGATGCGGACGACCGCCTTCGACAAGCGGTCCTCACCTGCGACGTAGTGCGTGGCCGGATAGACGGCGAGATCCTCGTGCTCCCCGACCTTCTCGCCAGTGAGCGAGTCGACGACGGTGATCTCCTCGATCTCATCGCCGAAGAACGTGATGCGCACCGGATTCTCGTCGTACGCCGGATGCAGTTCGAGGGTGTCGCCGCGGACGCGGAAGTTGCCGCGGACGAGATTGGCGTCGTTGCGGTCGTACTGCATGTCGACCAGCTTGCGGAGCACATTGCGCTGGTCGTACTCCTCGCCCACCTTCAGGTACAGGAGGTTGGCGCGGTAGTCCTCGGGCGAGCCGAGGCCGTAGATACACGACACCGAGGCGACGACGATCACGTCGCGGCGGGTGAGCAGCGCCGACGTCGACGCGTGTCGGAGACGATCGATGTCATCGTTGACCGACGAGTCCTTCTCGATGTAGGTGTCGCTGGAGGGTACGTAGGCCTCGGGCTGGTAGTAGTCGTAGTAGCTGACGAAGTACTCGACCTTGTTGTCGGGGAAGAACTCCCGGAACTCGCTCGCGAGCTGGGCGGCGAGCGACTTGTTGGGTGCGATCACGAGCGTCGGTCGCTGCACCTGCTCGATGGTCCACCCGATGGTGGCGCTCTTGCCGGATCCCGTGATGCCCAGCAGGGTCTGCTGACGCTCGCCGGCCCGGATGCCCTCGGTCAGTCGTTCGATCGCCTGGGGCTGGTCGCCGGCCGGTGAGTAGTCGGCCACCATGCGGAATTCCGTCATGTGATGACGTTATCGACGTCCCGTGACCGACCCGC
>JBBKVY010000026.1:0-13195 GCA_037968675.1 Acidimicrobiales bacterium
AGCAGGCTCCACCAGAACCGGCGCCGGAACATCTCGGCGTGGTCCCCGTGTCCGCCGTGTCCGGCGTGCTCGTCGTGCTCGGACGATGGCTGCTGGGCGTCGTGCGCCTCGCCGGTGTCGTGGTCGTGATGGGTCGCGGTCATCGGATCGTTCCTTTCCTGGTCAGCGGGAGAGCATGCGGCCGACGGCTCCCATGAGCTCGTCGACCTGTTCATCGGGTTCGGTCGGGCTGCCGCCCTGGCCGATGAGGCAGTGGCGGGCATGGCCGTCGAGCAGGCCGAGGGCGACCTTGTCGAGCGCGGCGCGGGCGGCGGTGATCTGCGACAGCACGTCCATGCAGTAGCGGTCCTCGTCGACCATCTTGGAGATCCCCCGGATCTGTCCCTCGATCCGAGCCAGTCGACCAGTGAGTTGGTCCTTGTCTGCGGTGTACCCACGGGCCATCGGTGTGCTCCTCGGTCGGACGGATGCTGGGGTCGCATCCCTGGGTTCATACTTATACCCTGTAGGGGTATCAGTCAACCCTGCTGATCCGTCGTGGTCGTCTCTGATCCGCAGTACTGCTCGTGGCGGAGACCGGATTCAGGCCGCTGTTCAGGCTGCTCGGATGATCGCGGTCTGGGTTCCCGTGGCGAGCAGCGTCCCGTCCTGCGCCCACAGGTGGACGGTCCCGTACCCGTAGCCGTCCTGCACCGCGCCGGCTCGCACGTCGAGCAACACCCAGTCGGCGTCCGATGGCGGAGCAGCGGCGAAGCGCACGGTGTTGTCGAGGCTGGTGCCCATCGGCATCTGGCCCAAGGCCGCACCGATCGACAGCGGCACGCAGTCGGCAAGCCAGCCGAGGGCGGCCGCGTGCAGCCGCCGAGATCGCTCGTACGGGTCCACATGCCGATGCGACCGTCCTCCTGTGCTGGTCCGAATCCCGGGAACGTGCCAAATGCCATGCGTCGCTCGGCCCGATCGACCGCGGTGTCGACGATGTGCGGCGGCCGGTTGTCGGGGTCCGGCACGGGCAGGCTGTCGGGGTCGGGAGCGTCGGGCATCGACACCCAGCGTCCGCTGATGCCGTCGGACTTGCCGGCGCCGACACCCAACATCGTCTCGAAGATGACCCTGCCCTCGCGGGTGCCGGTGACCGTCACCTGGCTCGTGCGCCTGCCGGCGACGTCGACCCGGCAGTCGACCTCGATGAGGTCACCGATGTCGGACGGACTCAGGAAGCGCGTCGTCGACCACCGGCAGGGCGCGCCGACGACCTGTTCTGCCATCTCGATCGACACCGCCACTGGTGCGCCGCCGTACAGCGACCCGACGGGGTTCGACATGCCTTTCGAGACCTCGAGCGTCCACGTCGTCTCCCCTCGCTCGACGTCGAGCAGATGTCCGGTCGGGGTGCCGTCGCTCATCCGTGCGGAGTGTAGGAGTGCCCGCACGACGACACCCTCGTGACGGGAACGGCGTTGTCCGCCCGTCGGGATCACGTCCTACACTCGTCCTCCCGCTGGTCGAACTCGACCGCTCCCGGGGACGTAGCTCAGTTGGCTAGAGCACCTGCTTTGCAAGCAGGGGGTCGTGGGTTCGATTCCCATCGTCTCCACCAAATCGCTGCCTCCGCCGACCGACCGGATCGCGGCAGGTGGGTCAGTTCGCAACCGTGAACAGGTCGTGGTGCTCTGGTGGGTCTGCTCCGCTTTCGGCGGTGCGGTCCTTTGGCGGCGCTCGCCATGGGGTGCCGTCGGGGTTGAGGAACCGCCGATCGCCGGGTGGGCCCGTCTCTCGCAGTCCGAGGCGGGTCTTGCGGTCGTGACAGTGCCAGCACTTCAGGCTGAGATCGTCGACAGAGGTGGTGTGGGTCAGAGCCCAGCCCTCGATGTGGTCGATCTCGACGCGGAACGTGCTGCCGCAGAACTCGCACGAGCCCCCGCGGGACTCCAGTGCCGTCCGCTGATGGGCGGTGACCTGCCGGCCGAGGTGGGTGACGTTGCGCACGTCGGTGCCGTCGTTGATCACCACGGCGAGGAAGGCGTCGCTCATGATCCGTTGGACGGCGGACACGGCAACGGGACCGACGCCGGCGATCTCGCACCGTTCGTCGCCCTCGACGTGGCCCCGATTCAGCGCAGCGACGTCGATGATTGCGATCACCTTCTTGTCCGGCCGCACTGCCTGGGACTTCGTCGGCGTCGACCGGTCGTTCGCGGCGGGTGCGCCAGGGTGCTCGGCGAGGAGTCGGTCCCTCACCACGTCGGCGGCGTAGGCCTCCGGCGCTTCGAACCGACCGGCGTGACGGGCTTCGGCGAATGCTCGGTCGATGGGCTGTTTCAGGGCGGCGTCGATCTCGGCCATCTCGTCGGCGGGAAGCTTGAGCAACAGGTTGCCCATGCCGTCGGCATCGTTCCAGCGGCGTGTGCAGCGTTGGGCGTGCAGTCGTCGCCGGGTCGCTTCCCGGTCGCGGTCGGAGCGCGCTCTGGCCGCCGCAGCGCGCTTGCGAAGTTGGTGCAGCGGTTCGGTTCGGGCCGACCGGAGCAGTTCGTCCTCACTCGCAGGCGAGGAGTTGGCGGCGTCGGAGACCTCGTCGGCCTGTTCGTCGGAGACGTCGCCGTTGCGGAGCGCGCCGTCGGTCCGGGGTTGGCTGGCGAGCCGCTTCGACGTCGAGAGCTTTCGTCGGGCGCGGCTCGTGCCGGTGCCGGTCTTGCGGCCGATGTCGTCTTCGGCTGATTTGGCGCCGTTGCGCTTCCACGCGCCTGCCTGTTCGTAGCGGGATGCCAGGCGCGTCACTGCTCCGCCAGCGAGGCGATGGCAGGTAGCCAAGGCATCGAACACCGCAGGGGTCTCGTCCAGGTCGAGGGCGTCGGGTTCCAGGCGGGCGCAGACATCGCGAACGCCGGCGACCATGCGAGCCACCTCCGCTGCTGTTGTCGGACCCTGTGCCATAGAAGCATGGTATCGAACAAACGTTCGATACACAACCTCGAGGAGCGCTGTCTGCGGGGCAGTTGTACCGTGGGACACGGGTACGGAATCAGTGCGCCGCTGCCAGAACGATCGCGACGCCGGCCAGCCCTGGACAGGCATTGACCATCGTTGATCGAAGCAGAATCGAGCGTTGACATGTCTTTCACGCAGATGATCACCTTCCGCACGGACGACCTCGCAGAGGTCGGAGCGATCCGCGACCGTTGGATGGCCGCCAGCGGCAGCGACCGCAAGGCCACCCACGCCTCGGTGTACCGCTTCCGAGACGGGTCGAACCGCTACCTGCAGCTGGTGTCGTTCCCTTCGTACGAAGAGGCACAGCAGAACTCCGACCTCGAGGCGACCAACACCTGGGCCGAGGAGATGGCCGGTGTCGTCCACGACATGGAGTTCGGCGACCTCGAACTCGTCGACGACGTCGAGCTGTAGCGAAGTTCACAACGACGCGGCCGAGTCTGGCTGTGGGCGTCGGGGCCTGACGGCATCCTCGTTCCGCAACCACCGGTAACCGGGTGTCGGCGGCGCTGTCGTCGTCAGGGATGCGTCGAGCGGAGGTCCCGATCGATCAGATGACCGGAGAGGTGGCCCTGCGGCGAGGGCGCCGTGCTGGTGGCGATGTCGAGCATCCCTTCCACCACGAGCCGTCGTGCGACGACCACCTGGCTGGCCGCATCGAGTCCCGGCAGATCGCCCACCACAACGCATTGGCCGCGGCAGAGGAGGTCGAGCGCCGGCATCACCGTCGGTGGCATCCGCACGACACAGCGGTCGAGTCGGACGTGGACGCGGTCACCGACGAGCTCCACCTGCGGGACCACGCCCAGACGCAGTCCGACCACGCTGGCGGTGTCGAGGTGGTCGAGTTCGACGAGGGACGTGAGACGCCCGCGTCGCGGGCGGCGCGGTCGACGACGGGTCCGCTCGCGGCGGGCGATGTCGTCCGCCTCGGCGGCCGTCAACCGCTCCCGGGCGGACGTGACGGCCGCCCGGATCCCTGCTTCGAGCGGCGCAGGATCGGCGTGTCGGCGGGCGTACCCCAACGGCAGTGGCGCATCGAGCTGGTCATCATCGGCATCGAGGATCCGTCGGACCGCCGCCCGGTAGGTCACCCGGAGGATGCCCAGCGTGAGGTGCAGCGACGACTCGTCGACGGTGGCGGCTTCGTGTTCGGTGCCACGAGGGAGGTAGATCGTCGAGTTCGGCTCGAGGGTGATCTCCCCGAGACCTTCGACCCGCCAGTGTTTGGTCCCGCGGAGTTGCATCACGAGCACGTCGTGGCCATCGGCATGGGGAGCGAGGCCCTTGGACCCCGGCGGGGTGAGGTAGGCGTTGGCCTGAACGGGATGGGAGAGCTCTTCCTCGAGCGCGGAAGCGAATGTCGCGACCTTCGGGTTCGTCCGGTGGAGCGACTGCAGAACGATCGTGGCTCCACCGGCGAATTGTGCGTGCACGCGGTCCGGATCGGCCACGTCGTGGACGGTCCGCCCCCCGAGTCGAGGGGACGAGGAGTAGTCCCGCGGGTCGACAGTGACACCGTCGCGGACGAGCCGGATCGCAGGTCGGCGCGTCGACGAAGACACGATGGCGTCGACGTCGTCGAGATCGAGGACGTCATCGAATGGGCGCCCACCCCGGTGCAGGAGTGGGAGCCGACCCCACGTGGACTCGGCGAAGTGCGAAGCGTCTCCGACGCAGCGCTCGAGCGCCGTGGGCGTCGACCCCATTCGATCAGGTCTCGTCGCCGGTGTCCTTGGAATGCTCGTCGGGGGCGTCGAGGTTCTCGTCGTCCTCGGTGGGTTCGTCACCGGTGTCCTCGGAGTGCTCGCCGGGGGCGTCGAGGTTCTCGTCGTCCTCGGTCGGACCGTCGGTCGTGATGTCGTCGTCGTTGATCTGTTCGTTGGTCATGGCGATCCAGTACCCCGGTGTCGTTCGGTTCAGTCGTTTGACGTGCCCGAGACGGCGAGCTCGGGGCCACGGTCAGGTTCGGCGCGCTGAACGTTGTATGCGCACCAAACGCGCCGATCGGCGCGTCCGGTTCGACATCGCTCATTGCGGGCGGGTTGCACGTCGATGACATCGCCGGCACGGCGAAAACCCGATGGATATGGTCGTCAGCGGTTGTGAACGGCGGCGGCAACTCCGTCGACTGACTTGGATCGGATGTACAGATGAACACCGGACTCGCGAAATGCATCGTCGCGGTGATCGGTCTCACCGCCGGCTCCGCTGTGCTGGTCGCGTCGAGTGCCAGCGCGCAGGACCCGACGTTCACCGACGGCATGACGGCGCTCGGTGACGGCTATGCGATGTTGGCCGCAGGTGACTACGACGGTGACGGCCTCGACGACATGCTCGTGTACTCCGGGCGTGGGGGCGGAACCTTCCGGTTCGGCGGCGAAGGAGCATCGACCGTGTTCGGCGTCTACTACCCGTCCTACCGGCCCTTCTCCGGCGACTTCGACGGCAACGGCGTCGACGATGTGTTCTGGTACGCCGACGGATCGGACGCCGACTATCTGTGGTTCCTCAACGGCGATCGTTTCTCGCGGAGAAGCGTGGCGGTCCCGGTGAACGGCAGGTATCTGCCCCGCGTCGGCGACTTCGACGCTGACGGGGTCGATGACATCCTCTGGAGCCCGGCCGTACCGGGCTTCGGCCACTACCTGTGGTGGTTCGGCGACGATGGAACCCATGTGAGTGAGCGCCTCGACGTCCAGGGCGACTATTGGCCCGTGGTGGGCGACCTCGATGGCGACGGCTTCGCCGACATCTTCTGGTACGGCGCCGGAGCGGCGAACGACTACGTGTGGTGGTCTGACGGGGACCGCACGTTCACCAGTCGGTCCATCCGAGTGAACGGGTCCTATCGGCCCGAGGTCGGCGACTTCGACGGCGATGATGCCGACGACATCCTCTGGTATGCCGCCGGGGCCGCAAAGGACTACGTGTGGTGGTCCGACCACGACCGGACGTTCACGAGCGCGTCAGTGGTCGTGAACGGCTTGTACTTTCCCGAGTCCGGCGACTTCGACGGTGACGGCGACACCGACGTCTTCTGGTACGCGACGGGGCCGTCGGCCGACTACTGGTGGTTGGGCACGGCACGTGGAGACTGGCCCGGCCGTTGATCCCGGGGTCAGCGGAAGGTGGCCCGGGTGGTGGCGACGCCGTTGCCCTCGGTGTCGAAGACGTGGACTGGTCCGTCGAGGTCGATGTGGACCACGTCGCCCAGCTTCGCCTCGAACGGTGGCGACGTCTTGATGACCAGCGGTGTGGGCGTTCCCTGGTGCTCGACCACGATGTGGACGAACACCTCCGAGCCCAGATCCTCGACGGTGCGGACGATGCCCGGGACACCGGTCGTCCCGAGGAGTCCGGTCTCGGGGCGGAACCCGATGGTGAGCGGCACCTGCGAATTGAAGTCGGCGTCGCCGAAGTCGATCTCGGTGCCGGCCAGCGCCGCGGCACCGTTCGGCTCGATGGAGACGAGGTTCATGGCCGGCGACCCGATGAACCCGGCCACGAACTCGTTGGCCGGATGGTGGTAGAGGTTCTGCGGGGTGTCGCACTGCTGCAAGACACCGTCCTTCAACACCGCCACGCGATGGCCCATCGTCATGGCCTCGACCTGGTCGTGGGTGACGTAGACGGTGGTGACGCCGAGGCGCTCCTGGAGCTCGGCCAGCTCGGTTCGGGTCTGGACCCGAAGCTTGGCATCGAGGTTGGACAGCGGCTCGTCCATGAGGAACACCTGCGGCGAGCGGACGATGGCCCGCCCCATGGCGACGCGCTGGCGCTGGCCGCCCGAGAGGTTCTTCGGCTTGCGGTGGAGGTAGGGCGTCAGGTCGAGGATGGCCGCCGCCTCCTCCACCTTCTTGCGCCGCTCCTCCTTGGGCACCTTCTGCTGCTTGAGGGCGAAGCCCATGTTCTCCGCCACCGTCAGGTTCGGATACAACGCGTAGTTCTGGAAGACCATTGCGATGTCGCGGTCACGCGGGCGCACAGCGCTCACGTCACGGTCCCCGATGCGGATGTGCCCACCGTCCAAGGGTTCGAGGCCGGCGAGCATCCGCAGGGCCGTCGATTTCCCCGACCCGGATGGGCCGACGAGGACGAGTAGTTCGCCGTCCTCGATGTCGAGCTCGAGGCCGGAGACGGCCGGGTGGTCGGTCCCCGGGTAGAACCGGGTGGCCTCGTCGTACGTGACTGTTGCCATGTCGTCCTTCCTTTGTCCTTCGGCCTACTTGATGGCACCCATGGCGAGGCCACGGATCATTCGTTTCTGCGCCAGCCACCCGGCGATCACGACGGGAAGGCTGGCCAACACGGAGGCGGCGGAGAGCTTGGCGATGAAGTTGCCGCGCGTGCTCACGTTCGATGCCACCCAGATCGGCACGGTCTGGCCGTCGGCAGCGTTGAGCTGGACGGCGAAGAAGTACTCGTTCCAGGCGAAGATCAGACAGAGGAGCGCCGTGGCGGCGATCCCCGGCAGCGCGATGGGCAGGATCACCGAGCGGAGCTGCCCGAGTACCCCCGCGCCGTCGATCTCGGCTGCCTCGACGAGCTCCTTGGGCACCTCCTGGAAGAAGGACCGCAGCATCCACACCGCCAGGGGGAGGTTCATCGCGGTGTAGAGGATGACGAGCACCTGGCGAGTGTTGAGGAGGTCGAACTCCCGGGCCAGGATCCACAGCGGCAGCACCGAGGCCACCAGCGGGAGGAACTTGGTGGAGATGAAGAAGAACAGCACGTCGCGCCACTTCTTCACGGGGTAGATGGCGAGCGCGTATGCCGCAGGGATGGCGAGCAGCAACACGATGATGGTGCTCACGATCGACACGAACCCCGAGTTCTGGAACGCCTCGGTGAACGACAACAGGCCGACGGTCGACTCCGTGACCTCCGAATACCGGTCCACCGAGGGCTCGAAGTCGAGGGTGGGCGGGCCGTTGGCCACGAGCTCGGTCTTGAAGCTGTTGACCAGCATCCACAGGATCGGGAAGAAGTAGATGGCGCCGACGATCCATGCGACCACGCCGAGCACCCAGTCGACCCAGCGTCGCTCGCCGATGAGTTGTGTCTCGGAACCACTCATGCCGCTTCCTCTCCCTCGAGCAGACTGGACAGCACTCGCAGGGCGAAGGTGGCGATGACGATCGAGGCCAGCACGACGACGATCGAATACGCCGACGCGGCGCCGAAGAGCCAGCCGCCGCCGATGGAGCGGCGGAAGACGAAGAAGGGCAAGTTCGTCGACCCCGGACCGCCGCCGGTGATGACGGCGATGTGGTCGAAGACCTGGATGAGATAGATGGTGCCGAGCAGGACGCCGAGTTCGATGTAGCGGCGCAGGTGGGGCAGCGTGAGCTGTCGGAAAATGCCGAACGACGACGCCCCGTCGACCCGGGCCGCTTCGAGTACGTCGGAGGGCTGGCTCTGGAGGCCGGCCAACATGATCAGCATCATGAACGGTGTCCATTGCCACACGAGCACGGTGACGATGGAGCCGAGCGGGTACCTCGACACGAACTCGACCGAGTCGAAGCCGAAGCGCTCGAGCACCCAGTTGAGCACGCCGTAGAGCGC
The DNA here is from genome assembly GCA_037968675.1 of Acidimicrobiales bacterium. Taxonomy (GTDB): domain Bacteria; phylum Actinomycetota; class Acidimicrobiia; order Acidimicrobiales; family Salinilacustritrichaceae; genus Salinilacustrithrix. The sequence continues at coordinate 8,563 of JBBKVY010000026.1, forward strand.
GTGGAACATCTGGTTCTTCCAGATGAGCCCGGCGACGACCGGCATGATGAGGAACGGCGTGAGGATCAGCGTCCGCACGATGCCCTGGCCGAAGAACTTTCGATCGAGGAGGAGGGCGATCAGGGTCCCGAGGAGAACCGAGAGCAGAACCGACGCGACGGTCATCTTGACGCTGACGATGGCGGCGTCGGTGAACTGCTGGTTCCCCGGGAGATCGATGTAGTTCTCGAAGCCGATGAACTCGCGGTCGAGCGGCGGGTTCACCGTCCAGTTCGTGAAGCTGTACCAGACGCTCATGGCGAATGGCACCTGCGTCAACAGGATGGTGAAGAGCAGCGCCGGCATCAGCGGTAGGCGTCGGCGCCAGGCGCTGGCGTGTGATGGCAGTGCCGGATCGCCCGACGGCGGCCGTGGTGGCCCCTCGTCGGAGGGCCCGTCCGGTGGCATCGCCGGTGTCGGATCGTCGGTGACGGTCATGGCTTCCCCCTCGGTTCTCTCGTCGGCCCACCAGGTGGGCCCGATGGCTCGGGGCGGGCGAGCGCCCTGCACGCTCGCCCGCCCCGGGTCAGGTTCTTGTCGGCTGGCTCAGCCGACCCGGTTCACTTGCTGAAGGACGAGGCGATGTCCTGGCATTGCGAGAGTGCCTCGTCGACGCTGAGGCCACCAGCGATCGCGCTCGAGAAGAGCTCCGTGCACTGGTTGCCCATGTCCTGGAATTCAGGCACGCCCACGAACTGCACACCGGGGAGACCCGGTCGAGGGGTGGTGCCGGGATCGTCGATCGGCGCAGCCTCCATGGCTTCGAGCGTCTTGTCGGCGAAGGCCTCGGCCGCCGCCTGGTACTCCGGAAGCTCGTAGGTCGACTGGCGGGTGCCGGGCGGGATGGCCGCCCAGCCGCCAGAGATCATGTCGCCGGCCGCTGCGATGTACTGCGGACCGGTGGCCCACGAGATGTACTCCCAGGCGAGGTCCGGGTCGGACGAGGTGGCCGGGATGGCGAGCGACCACGCCCACAGCCAGCCCGAGGCGTCGGTCTCGTTGACGGGGGCCAGGGCGTAGCCGTTCATGCCCTTCACCGGGCTGTCGTCGGCCTCGAGGGAGCCGGCGGCGACGGTGGCGTCGTACCACATCGCCACGTTGCCATCGAGGTACTGCTGGCTGCACTCGTTGTACGAGGCGTTGGAGGCATCGCTCTCGCCGGCGTCGTCGATCAGGCCGGTGTAGAACTCGAGCGCCTCGCGGAACTCGGGCTGGTCGACCTGGGCCTCACCGATGGTGCCGTCGTCGTTGGCGGCCCACCACGTGGCGCCGAAGGTGTTGGCGACGGTGGTGAACACTGCACCGAGGTCGCCCCAGCCGGGCTTGCCGCGCAGGCAGATGCCGGCCATCTCGTCGCTGTCGATCTCGCGAGCGATCTCCGCGACCTCGTCCCAGGTCGGGGACTCGGGCATCTCCAGCCCAGCCTCGTCGACCACGTCCTGGCGGTACATGAGGAACGACGACTCGGCGTAGAACGGCGACGCGTACATGGCGCCGTCCACCGTCAGGCCGTCACGGACGGTCGGGATGAGATCCTCGACGTCGTAGTCCTCGTCGCCTGCGGCGTAGTCGGTCAGGTCGTTGATCCAGCCGTTCTGGCCGAACTGTGGCGCCTCGAACAGGCCGATCATCACGACGTCGAACTGATCGCCGCCGGCAGCGGCGTCGCGGGTCGTGATCTCACGCAACTGATCCTCATCGAGGATCGAGTAGTTCACGTCGATGCCCGTGTCGGCCGTGAACAGCTCGGGTGTCAGTGCGGCGATGTCTTCCATCTGGGGATTGCCGACGACCGCGACGTTGAGCGTTCCGCCCCCCCCGCCGTCACCATCGGACTGCGAGCTGCTGGTGTCATCGTCACCGCACGCTGCGGCGACCAACGAGAAAGCCATGAACACCGCGAGCAACCTCGCCAGCTTCCCCCACGTCAACTTGGCCATCATGTTGCTCCTTCTGCACGAGGGGAAACGACCCCTGGGACGGGATGGCGACGGCGGAATTCGGCGTTCCGTCGTCGAGCACGGGCGGGTTCACGCCGTGACACGTGACACCTTACGGGGCTATTCCCAATGATGTAAAGAGAAATCTTCCTCAAAATCTGCTTGTCGAGTTGGTTTCTGTTGTTTACAGTTCGATATGTGCCCGCCGAGTCCGAGACGACCGTCGAACTGCGCACCTCGGCGTTGCCGGAGCTGGCGGCACGGGGCGTGCCCGTACCCCGATACGACCGCAGTCGACTGCGCCCTCGCATCGCCCACATCGGCGTCGGGGGTTTCCACCGGGCCCACCTCGCCGTCTACTGCGAGCACCTCGCCCGCATGGGGAGCGACTGGGGCATCCGGGGCATCGGCCTGCTGCCGGGCGACCGGGCCATGGCCGACGCCCTGGGAGCCCAGGACCACCTGTACTCCTTCACCACCAAGGGAACAGGCGTCCGCGACGTCGAGGTGATCGGCTCGATCGTCGACTTCGTCTTCGCCGCCGACGACGACTCGCTCGCGGTCGAGGCCATCGCCGACCCCGAGACCGCGATCGTCTCGATGACGATCACCGAGGCGGGCTACTCGGACCAGCCGGCCAACCGGCGGACGTTCGACGTGGTCCTCGCCGGGCTCGACCGTCGCCGTCTCGAGGGTCGGCCTCCGGTCACGATCATGAGCTGCGACAACCTCCCCGGCAACGGTGAGGTCGCTCGCTGCTGCATGCTCGAGGCGGCCCGGCGGCGCTCACCCGATCTCGAGGCGTGGGTCTCGGCCGAATGCCGCTTCCCCAACTCGATGGTCGATCGCATCACCCCCGTCACCGCCGACGAGGACCGCGACCACCTGGTCGATGCGTTCGGGATGGTCGACCGCTGGCCGGTCGTGGGCGAGCCGTTCTGGCAGTGGGTGCTGGAGGACGACTTCGCCGCAGGCCGGCCCGAGTTCGCCGAGGCCGGTGCGCTGTACACCGACGACGTGCCGGCCTGGGAGCTCTACAAGTTGCGAATCCTCAACGCTGGTCACTCGTGCATCGCCTACCTGTCGGCGCTCGCCGGCATCACGTTCGTCGACGAGGCGTTGGCGGACGAGCGCATCCGTGGGTATCTCACCGGCCTGCTCCTCGACGAGGCGGTGCCGACACTCGACGAGATCCCCGGCCATCCCCGTGAGCAGTACGCAGCCACGGTCGTCGAACGCTTCACCAACACGGGTGTCCGCGACCAGATCGACCGCCTGTGCATCGACGGCACGTCGAAGTTCCCCACGTTCCTGGTACCCACGATCGCCGGCCAACTCGAACGCGGCGGTCGCGTCGACCATGCCGCACTGGCCCTGGCCGGCTGGTGTCACTACCTGGCCGATGTCCCGGTCGAACGGCAAGCGCGCGACGCATCGGCAGAGCAGACGCGGCCTCTGGCCGTGGCGGCGGCCGACGATCCGACGGCGTTCCTCGTTGCCAACCCGGCGCTGCCCGCGAGCGTCGCCGAGCACCCCCGGTTCGTCGACGCGTTCGCGACGGCGCACCGCGCCATCGGCGATGTCGGAGCGCTGAGGGCCATCGGCGATCTCGTCCGCGAGACCTGACTGTCACCGACACCTTGCGCCAAGCTGCACCCATGTCCGAGACGATCGCGAAGCAGCCGACCAGGCTCCAACACGACCGCCAGCGGGAGATCCGACTGCTGGCCCTCGAACAGGGTTCGGTCGAGGTCACCGACCTCGCAGCTCGACTCGGTGTCACCACCGAGACCATCCGACGCGACCTCTCCGACCTCCAGTCGGCCGGCGAGGTGCGCCGGGTGCACGGCGGCGCAGTACCCGTCGAGCGAGCAGGGCACGAGCCGAGGCTCACTGCTCGGGACACGCAGTTCATCGCCGAGAAGCTCCGCATCGCCGAACTGGCCGCAGCCGAGGTGCCCGACGGTGGCTCGGTCCTCATCGACTCCGGGTCGACCCTGTTGCGGCTGGCCGAGGTCTTCCCGGCCGAGCGCGACGCCCACGTGATCACCAACTCGATCGTCGGCGCGGTGACGCTGATCCACCGCGGGGTGACCCGGGTGACCGTGTTGGGCGGCAGCGTCAACGTGAACACCATGGCCATGGTCGACCCGGTCACCGCCGACATGGTCCGCGACATGCTCGTCGATGTGCTCTTCATCAGCTGTGACGGGCTCTCGCTCGATCGAGGACTCACGACGCCCTACCGGGACGAGCACGCCATCAAGCGGGCGATGATCGAGGCCTCGAACCGGGTCATTGCCCTGGTCGACCACTCGAAGCTGGGCAACGGGCAGCTCTACCCCTACGCCGACTTCGACGAGATCGACATGCTCGTCACCGACGACGGCGCCGACGCCGACGCCCTCGATTGCCTGCGCGAGCACGACATCGACCTACGGATCGCAACGCCGTGACGACGCTTCGTCCGGCCGAACTCGAGTCCGTCGCTGTCGCGGCGTGCCGGGCGGCCGCCGAGCGGGTCCGCACCAGCGACGAGGTGGCACCGGTGGCATCGAAGAGCACCGAGACCGACGTCGTCACCGCCGCCGACCTGGCCGCCGAGCGCATCATCTGCGAGCTGCTGGCCGACGCGACGCCGGGCGCCCGTGTGC
>JBBKVY010000027.1:0-14471 GCA_037968675.1 Acidimicrobiales bacterium
ACGGAACTCCCGGACTTCACCCGTGATGACTACGCCAGCCGGAAACCGGAGGTGGTCGGAGCGATCACCGACCCGGCCAAGGCGTTCGTGCCCGCGATGATCGACGAGCTGCGCGAGACCGTCTCGCCCGGTCTCACCGGCGCGCCCAAGGTCAATGGTTCCATCAGCCCGCTCAACAACGACCTCCGGTTCGCGAAGGCGGGCACGCCGCTCTACAAGGACCATCTCCTGCTGTGGTTCTGGGAGGGCGCATCCAAGAAGACCTCGCCGTTGATGGCGATCCGCATCCATCCCGGCGGCGTCGGCTTCGCGTCGGGCATGGCCTTCGACAACGATCAGCTCGATCGGTGGCGGGGCGTCGTGGCCGGCCCGGAGGGTGAGTCGATCGCATCCCTCGTGTCGAAGGTGTCGAAGGCAAGCGGCGGAGATCTGGACGGCGACGCGCTGAAGCGGGTCCCGAAGCCGTACGACGCAGACCACGAGCGTGCCGAGCTGCTCCGCTACAAGTCGATCCAACTCCGCTTCGTCGAACCGGTGCCGGCAGCGCTCACGAAGGCCGCCTTCGTCGGATGGTGCGCCACGCGACTCGCTCGCTTCGAATCGCTGCATCGGGCGTTCGTCGACCGCGTTGCGTGACGCTCAGGTGCGGGCGCCGATCCACGCGCTGATCAGGTCGGCGACGTCGTCGCGTCCGCCGGTCTCGAAATAGTGCTCGCCGGGGACGAACGCCAACGTCGTGTCGTCCGAGGCCAATGCGTCGTGCACCGCGTGCGCATCCGGCAGATGGACGCCCCGATCTGCGGTCGACTGCAGGACCAGGGCAGGGAGGTCGATCCGGCCGAGGTGCGGTGCGCCGACGCACTGTGACTCGCGAAGGCTCCACATCGACAGCCAGGAGCGGAGCGTGCAGGTCGAGGCGAGACCGAACGGCGTGCGGTTGGCGCGAGCTGCATCGCCGGCGTAGCAGCCGACGTCGCGGTCGGACGGATCGATGCTGAGGTCGACGAACCGAGGGTCGGCCCACGTGCGGTGGACGTTGAACACGCGGTCCCACGTGCCGGCAGCCGTCAGCCGCGCGAGTTCTTCGATCGCCCACTCCGTGATGCCGTGGTTCCGGGCCACCTGTGCCGTCCGGTAGCGCTCGACGAACTCGAGATCCAGGGGAGCATCACGGCCGCTGGCGAACAGGTCGAGGTCGTGGTCGATCGACAGCGGGTCGGTCTCGTCGACGACCGATGGGTCCATCCACGCCGTCAGCACGTCAGGTCGACCGGGATGCGCGTTGAGGGAGATGTAGAGATCGGCACGCGGCAGGTCGAGGACGGCGTCCGGGAGCGTGAGATCCCGCCCCGGCGCGATGTTCGGGTCGGTGGCCTGGGACTGGTAGGCGCCCATCAGCGAGCCGCCACCGGAGTTCCCCAGGAGCACCACCGTGTCGACTCCCGCTTCGTCGCGGAGCCAACGGACGCCGGCGGCGATGTCGACCAGCGCGTGCTCGAGCAGGAAGTAGGCGTCCTGACCTCGGAAACGCGTGTTCCAACCGAGGAACCCGATGTCCCGCTCTGCCAGATACGGCGCGAGGTAGTGCTCGCTGAAATCGACGCTGTAGTGGGTTGCGATGCACGCCACCGTCGGTCGAGATCCCGTCGGCCGGTGATAGATGCCCTGGCAGGGATGGCTGCCGTGACCGGCGACCGTTGCCGTCGCCGAGGTCGCAGTGACCCACTCCCGCTCGATGGCTCGCACGTCAGGGGGCGACCGGGCCGACCCAGACCTGTTGCGCGTTCACGAACTCGTGGATGCCGTGCGGTCCGAGCTCTCGTCCGTACCCCGACCGCTTGATCCCGCCACTCGGGAGCCGCGGGTCGGTCTTCACGATCCCGTTGACCACGACCTGGCCTGCCTCGATGTCGGCTGCCATCGCCTCGCCCCGCTCGGTGGACGTCCAGATGCTGGCCGCGAGGCCGTACGGCGTGTCGTTGGCGATGGCCAGCGCTTCTTCGGCCGACGCGGCCTTCACCACGACGGCGACGGGACCGAAGGTCTCCTCGGTGCACGCGGCCATGTCGTTGCGCACGTCGGTGAGCAGTGTCACCGGGTAGAAGAATCCGTCGCCGTCGGGGATCTGTCCACCCAGCCGACACGTTGCGCCGGCGTCGACCGTGGCCTGGACCTGCCGGTGCAGGGCGTCCCGCAGGTCAGCGCGTGCGAGCGGACCGACGTCCGTGCTGTCGTCGCGCGGGTCGCCCACGACGAGCTTCGACAGCGACGCCTCGAGACGCTCGACGAACTCGTCGTGGATGGAGGCTTCGACGATCAGTCGCTTGGCCGCGATGCAGGACTGGCCGGCGTTGATGATGCGTGATGTCGTGATGGGTGGGATCGCCGCGTCGAGGTCGGCGTCGGCGAGCACGATGCACGGGTCCGAACCGCCGAGTTCGAGTACCGCGGGCTTGATCTCCGATGCCGCGATCGACGCCACGATCGAGCCCGCCCGGTCCGAGCCGGTGAACGACACCGCGCGCACGCGCGGGTCGCGTATCGCGGCCTCGACGCCAGAGGTTTCGACCAGGAGGGCTTGCATGATCCCGGGTGGTGCGCCGACGGATTCGTCGAACAGCCCGGCGATGGCCTGGGCGCACTTCGGCACGTGTGGGTCGTGTTTCAGCACACAGGTGTTGCCGGCCATGAGCCCGGGGGCGCAGAACCGGAACGCCAGCCAGAACGGCGCGTTCCACGGGAGGATGCCCAGGATCGTGCCCAGCGGCAGGTGCTGTACGTAGCTGCGGGTTGCGTCGGAACCGAGCTCGAGCGGTGCGAGATATTCCTCGGCGTGTTCGGCGTAGTGCTGCGCCGCCCATGCGGCCTTGTTGACCTCGCCGATCGATTCCTTCATCGGCTTGCCCATCTCCTCGGTCATGAGGGGAGCGAGCGTGTCCATCTCGTCGCGCATCCGATCGGCCACCGCGCGGAGCACGTCGCCGCGTTCCTTGAACGATCGGCGGCGCCAGTCGTCGAACGCGTCGGCGGCGCGGCTGATCACGTCGGCGGTTCCGCGCGCGTCGAGGCTCGGGATCTCCTCGACGACGGCGCCGGTGGTCGGGTCGATGACGGTGAGCACTACGAGATCTCCTCGGAGGGAACGGCGGACAGGGTGGCAGCGCTGGGTGTCGATCGAGCTTCTGCAGACGCGGGGGCGACGACGAAGTCCTCCGAGAAGTCGAACAGCGACTCGCAGCCGTCGTCGGTGACGCGGATCGTGTCGGAGATGCCGCACGTCTTGTCGCCGTCGACCCCCCACATCCACGGGATGACGTGGAACGTCATGCCCTCCTCGAGCACGGTGAAGTCGCCGGGGTTCAGGCTGAGGATGTACCCCTCGTCCCAGCTGGGTGGGAAGGCGATGCCGATGGAGTAGCCCGAGCGGGTCACCAGGCGGGCGCCGACCTCGTTGTCACTGATGATGTTGCGCACGAGGCTGTCGGCGTCGGACACCGTCATGCCCGGTCGCATCATCGAACGGAGCTCCGACAGCGCGTACTTCATACGCGCCTCGGCCTTGGCCATCGAATCGGACTTCTCGCCGACCACCGCAGTGCGCATCATGGCGGTGTGGTAGCGGCGGACGCAGCCACCGACTTCGAGGAACACGTGCTCGCCCGCCTGGACCTCGCGGCCCTCCCACGTGGCGTGGCCGATCATCGACCGGGGTCCCGATGTCACGTACGGCATGACGGCCGGAGCCTCCCCGCCGGCGCGGAACATGGCGGCGGCGATCTCGGCCGCGATCTCGTTCTCGTTCACGCCGACACCGACCGCGTCGAGCCCGGCCCTCATGCCGGCCTCGGTGGCCCGCGCGGCCTTCTTCATCAAACCGATCTCGACGCTCGACTTGCGGGCACGTCCGGCTTCGACGATCCCGAAGCAGTCCATGAGGACGCCGTGCTCGAAGCTGGTGTGCACGCGGTCCTGCTGGTACGCGGGGAAGAAGTAGCTGTTGCGTTCGTACCCGACGTGCTTCTTCGACAACCCGAACTCGTTGAGGCTGGTGATGAGCTGCTGGATGGCGTCGCCGGTGTCCGGGTACGGCCGGGACCTCTCGAGCCAGGTCCGCTCGATGACGTTCGAGTCCTCCATGGCGCGAGTGATCATGAACGGCTCGTCTTCGAGCGGCACCACGAGCGCTTGGAAGAACGAGTAGCCGGTCGTCTGGTAGTCGGTGAGGTACATGAGGTTCTCGGGATCGGTGATGACGACCGCGTCGAGCAACCTCGCCTCCATACGGGCGCGCAGTTCCAGGATCCGGCGCTCGTACTCCTCGGCCGGGAACGTCATGTCATCGCGCTGCCTCACGAGCCCACCGCCGTGGTCATGGACTTCTCGAGGATGTCGAGACCCTCGGTCAGGTCGTCGTCGGGAATCGTGAGCGGTGGGATCAGCTTGATGACCCGGCCGCCGGTTCCGCACGGGCCGATGAGGAGCCCGTTCTGGAACGCTGCGTCCTGCGTGGCCTTGGCGATGGCGCCGTCGACGACGTCGAGGCCCTGCATCATCCCGCGGCCCCGGACCTCCCAGTCACGCCCGTGGTGCTCGCTGATGGATGCGAGGCGTTCGCGCAGGATCTCGCCCTTGCGCTTCACGTCGTCCATCAGCGTCGGGTCGGTGAAGTAGGTCAGCGCCTCGGTACCGGCGACGAAGGACAGTCCCTGGCCGCGGAAGGTGCCGGTGTGCGCGCCCGGCGACCAGTGGGCATCGACCTCGGGCTTGTTGAGGTTCATGGCGATCGGCGTACCGAATCCACCCAGGCCCTTGGCCAGGGTGACGATGTCGGGGTCGAGGCCCATGCCGTCGAAGCTGAAGTACGAGCCGGTTCGCCCGCAGCCGGCCTGGATGTCATCGATGATGAACAGCGCGCCCACGTCGTGGGCGAGCGTCTGCACGGCGTGCATCCACTCCTCGGTGGCGACGTGCACGCCGCCCTCGGCCTGGATCGTCTCGACCATGAACGCCGCCGGGGGGAGGTGTCCGCTCGAGGCATCGTCGAGCGCGGCGCGGTAGTCGTCGATCGCCTGGACGCCGCCTCCCGGCGCGGAGATGTTCGGGAGTCGCACGACGTGCTCGAGCGGGACCCCTGCCCATTTGCGGAACGCGTCGTTGGAGGTGAGGGCCAGCGACCCCAGGGTCATGCCGTGGAAGCCGTGGCTGAACGCCACGACGTGCTGACGGCCGGTGGCGATGCGCGCCAGCTTCAACGCGGACTCGACGGCGTTGGTGCCGGTGGGCCCCATGAACTGCATCTTGTGATCCATGTCGCGCGGCTCGAGGATGATCTCGGCGAAGCGCTCGACGAATGTGCGCTTGGTCGTCGTGTACGTGTCGAGGCTGTGGGCGACGCCGTCGGCTTCGAGGAAGGCGATCATCGCCCGCTTCATGCGTTCGTCGTTGTGCCCGAAGTTCAGTACGCCGGCACCGGCGAAGAAGTCGATGTACGACGTGCCGGCCTCGTCGACCATGCGGGCGTTGGAAGCTGACTCGAAGACGGTGGGGTAGGCGCGGCAGTACCCGCGGATCTCGGACTCGTGGGTCTCGAACGGGGTCATGTCCATGGTCGTGCTCCTGATGGCTTGCTGGTTGCGGGCGCGCCCGCCAATTGGGTGAACACCCCGGCGACGGGGTCGATCAGTCGGTCGTTGAAGTCGTACCGGGGACTGTGGCAGGGCTCGTGGTGGCCGTTGCCGTCGTCGGCCCCGACGAGCGCGAAGGCCCCGGGCACCTCGTCGAGGTAGTAGCTGAAGTCCTCCGACGCCATCACCGGGACGAGGGTGTCGTCGGCATGCCACTCGGGTCCGAGCCGCTGCTCGAGCACCCCTCGCAACTCGGCTGCCGGTTCCGGGTGGTTCACGGTGGCGCCGTATCGCGCCGTCGGCGTCACGACGACGTCGACGTCGTAGGCGGTGGCGGTCGCTGCGGCGATCGCGTCGATCGTGTGGAACACGATGTCGCGTTGGGTGGTGTCGCTGACACGAATGCTGCCCGAGAGCGTGGCGCGGTCGGGCGTCGTGGTCTGGCTGAGGCTCGGTGCATCGATCGAGGTGACGGCCACGACGGCCGCCCGCTGCGGAGCGACCCGACGGGACACCACCTGTTGGAGCGCGACGGTGATGGCTGCGGCGGCGAGCACGGGATCGCGACATTCCTCGGGCTGGCTGGCGTGGCCGCCGGCGCCGTGCACCTCGATCACGAACGTGCCGTTGGCCGACATCACCGCGCCGTCGGGGCACACCGCCCGGCCGTACGGGATCGCCGGCCAGTTGTGCCAGCCGAAGATCACATCGACGCCCTCCAGTGCTCCGTCTTCGATCATCTTCCGGGCGCCGTGTCCGCCCTCCTCGGCCGGCTGGAAGAGCAGCGACACCGGGCCCGGGAGGGTTTCCTCTCGTGCCCGGAGCCAGCCTGTCGCCGCCATGAGCGTCGCCATGTGCCCGTCGTGCCCACATGCGTGCATGACACCGTCCGTCTCGGACGCATGCGGGAGTCCCGTCGCCTCGACCACGGGCATCGCGTCCATGTCGGCTCGCAGGGCGACGTGTCGCCCGACCGCCCCGGGGGCCAGCGTCGCGACTGTGCCGGTGCCGGCGCACGTGCGCCATGCGATTCCCAGCGCGTCGAGTCGCTGTCGGATCGTCTCAGCCGTCTGGTGTTCCGACCAGGTCAGCTCTGGTTGGCGATGGAGCAGACGGCGCCAGTCGACGGCGTCATCGATCAACTCCGACCAGGCTCGCGTCATCCATCTCCCTCACGTCGCCCCGGCGGCGACGGCCCGACCGTAGCGGTTTGCATGCGCTGCGCCCGTCCGACGCCGATCCAATACGCTCCGAGGTCCGCGGTCGCACGGGCGGTCACTTCAGGAGGCGGAGCAATGGGACTCATCAACAAGCTCAAGGGCGAACTGGTCGACATCATCGAGTTCCTCGATGACAGCCGGACCACGTTGGCCTGGCGATTCCCCCGATATCAGAACGAGATCAAGAACGGCGCCCAACTGATCGTCCGCGAGGGCCAGCAGGCGGTGTTCGTCTACCGGGGCAAGATCGCCGACGTCTTCGAGCCCGGGAGCTACGAGCTCACCTCCGAGAACCTGCCGATCCTGGGGACGCTCCAGGGGTGGAAGCACGGATTCAACAGTCCGTTCCGCTCCGAGGTGTACTTCCTCAACACCCGCCAGGTGACCGATCTCCGGTGGGGTACGCCGCAGCCCGTGACGGTCCGCGACCCCGACTTCAAGATGGTGCAGGTGCGGGCCAACGGTCTGTGCGTGGTCCGCATCGCCGACGCCGAGGTCTTCCTGCGCGAGGTCATCGGCACCGACTCGGCGGTCGAGGCAGAAGAGATCACCGAACTCCTGCGCCGGGTCATCACGCTGGCGTTCAGCGACATGATCATGGAGACCGGGCTGGGCGCCATCGACCTCCAGGGGCGGCAGGTCGAGTTGTCCGACAAGCTGCGCGACTTCGTCCAGGAGCGTGTCGACGACGAGTTCGGCCTCGAGATCACGTCGGTCACGATGAACATCTCGTTGCCCGACGAGATCACCCAGGCCATGACCCGAGGCGTCGCCGCCGGTGTCGAGGCCGGGGGCTACGCCCACAACGTCGGCGACGTCAACCGTCTCCAGCAGGTCCGGGCCGCCGACGCAATGCTCGCGGCCGCAGAGAATCCCGGTGGGGGAGTCATGGGCGACGCCATGGGCATGGGGATGGGCATCGCCATGGCCGGCCAGATGGCCAACCAGTTCGGCCCCGCCATGGGCGGCCAGCAACAAGCTGCTCCAGCGCCCGCACCGGGTGCTGCGCCGCCGCCGCTGCCCGGTCAGGCGCTCTATCACGTCGAGGTCAACGGCCAGTCGACCGGGCCCTACAACATGCAACAGCTCCAGGCCGGCGTCGCTGGCGGGCAGATGAACGCCGCGACCCTGGTGTGGACCAACGGCATGGCCGAGTGGGCCCAGGCCAGCGGTGTCCCCGCGCTCGCCCCGATCTTCGCGACGCCACCGCCGCCTCCCACTGCGGGTGGTGACACGCCACCGCCGCCGCCGGCTCCCCCTGCCGACGACACCTGAGCAGATGGACGAGTCCGAAGACCTCCCGCCTCCGCCACCGCCGCGCACGCCGCCTCCGCCGCCCACGCCTCCGGCGACCGGTCCTGCGGCGACCGATCCTGCGGACGATCTGGGCGTCGACGAGATCCGGCGGCGAGCGATGTTGCACCAGACCGAGCAGACGCGGACCTATCCGTGCCTCCAGTGCGGTGGCGAGCTCGTCTTCGACATCGGGGCACAGCAGTTGAAGTGCCCGCACTGCGGCAACGTGCAGGACATCGTCGAGGGCACGGACGACGTCGTCGCCGAGCAGGACTTCCACGCCGCGATCACCGCCCTGCGCAGCGGAGCGGTCGGTCGCGACGACGCCAATGTCGCGGGGGACAAGGAGGTCGTGTGCCAGAACTGCGGCGGCCACACGACGTTCAACGGCTCGCTCACCGCCACCCGGTGCCCCTACTGCGCAACGCCGATCCAGCGCGACGACGTCCACGATGCGCCGGCACGCCTTCCGGTCGACGGCGTGCTCCCGTTCCAGGTCGACGAGAAGACCTCGAAAGCGGCGATCGACTCGTGGATCAACAGCCGGTGGTTCGCCCCACGCGAGTTCAAGAAGTACAGCACCACCGGATCGTTCTCGAGCGTCTACGCCGCCTACTTCACCTACGACGCCTTCACGACCACGCAGTACCGCGGCCAGCGCGGCGACAACTACACGGTCACCGTCGGAAGCGGTGAGAATCGACGGACCGAGACCAGAACCCGGTGGATGCCGGCAGCCGGCGTCGTGCGAGACACCTTCGATGACATCCCCATCCTGGCCAACGAGGGATTCGAGCGGCGCCGCATCGAAGCGCTCGAACCGTGGCCCACGTCTGACGCCAAGGGTTTCAGTGCCGAGTACATCGCCGGTCACCTCTGCCGGACCTACGACCACGATGTCGAGGAGTGCTTCGGGCCGGCCAAGACGCGGATGGACGGCGAGATCAAGGAGACGGTCCGCCGAGACATCGGGGGCGACCAGCAGCGGATCTCGTCGATGTCGGTCCAGTACGACCAGCTCAGCTACAAGCACCTGCTGCTCCCCATCTGGCTGCTGACGGTCATCTACCAACAGAAGCCGTTCCAGGTCTTCATCAACGGAATGACCGGCGAGGTCCAGGGACAGCGCCCGTGGAGCAAGGTGAAGATCGTGGCGGCCGTCATCGCCGCGCTCATCGTCATCGGCATACTGGTGGCTGTGTTCGGAGGATCCGGAGCCGAGACCCAATGACTGTTGCCCTCCTCATCGGGATCGGGGTGCTCGCGGTCGGTGCCTACCTGGCACTGCGGAACGCGCAGGACTTCTCCGACGCGAACGAGATCGTGCCCGGCGTCGCCACCAAGGCCCCGAAGGGGTGGGCCGGCGCACACTCACCCGAGGCCCGCATGCACCGTCGTCTCCGCGATGCGATCGTGGCGCTCCGGGCCAACGAGTCGCTCGACGACCCGGCCATGGCGCCGGTTCGTTCGTCGATCGAGGAGCAGGCGCTGGGTGTCGACGAACGGTTGATCGCCGCCGCTGCCCTGGCGAAGGCTCATCGTGAGGAGCCGTTGCGGCAGATCGACAAAGCGGTACGGGCGATCGAGGGCGCCGTCGCCAGCGTCGTCGAACTCCGTGGCCCGTCGATGGGATCCATCGAGCAGGGTCTCGCCGACGTCCAGGCACGGATGATCAACGTCGAGGCCGCTCGCGCCGAACTCGAGGCGCTGTCACCGACATCGTCCACACTCGATGCCATACGTGCGCACATCGAGGACGAGACGCCAGCCGTGGCCGAGACGCCAGCCGTGGACGAGACGCCTGATGACGACGATCCGGGCACCGCGCCTTCGGTCTGACGGCCTCCACCGGGGCGCCCGGTGCCACAGCTAGCGTTGGCCCATGGCCGGAGCACACCTGCGCGGGGCTCGCCGCGGCTATCGGACCCTCGTCGTGGTCGTGATCGTGGCGTTGCTCGTCGGACTCGCGATCGGCGGCGCGGTCACCCTCTTGTTGGGTGACGACAGCGGCGACGGGGGCGACACGACCGTCGATACCGACGCCGACACGACGACCGACACCGCCACCGGAGGTGACGTCGGCTCGACGGCGGCCGCCGGCCCAGTGGTCGCGCCGGCTCCGGACGACGCCGGGCCGATCACCATCGCGTTCGCGGGAGACATCAACGTCGAGGGGTCCCTGGCCACCCGGCTCGCCGACGATCCCGCCACGTTCGTCGGGCCCTTCGCCGAGCTCCTGGGAGGCGCCGACCTCGCCATCGCCAACCTCGAGGCGGCCCTGGTCACCGATGGCGCCCCCATCGACAAGGAGTTCACGTTCGGGGCCCCTCCCTCGGTGCTCGATGCGTTGGCGGCCGGGGGCATCGACGTGGTCAGCGCGGCGAACAACCACGGCATGGACTACGGCGTCGACGGGCTCGCCCAGTCGATCGAGATCAAGCGGTCGCGTCAGGACGGCATGGTGATCGGGATCGGGGCCGACGAAGACGAGGCCTTCGCCCCCTACGTCGCTGACGTGAGAGGACACACCGTCGCGGTCATCGCCGCCACCCAGGTCCTCGACGCCGATCTCATCGGCGCGTGGACCGCGACCGATGCCCAGGGTGGGCTCGCCTCGGCGAAACGGGTGGATCGCCTCGTCGAGGAGGTGCAGGCCGTGCGTTCGACGGCCGACACGGTCATCGTCTACCTCCATTGGGGCATCGAGACCGAGACCTGCCCGAACGCCAGCCAGAAGGAGCTGGCCCACGCGTTGACTGCGGCCGGAGCCGACGTGATCGTGGGCACCCATGCCCATCGGGTGCAGAGTGGCGGTCGGTCAGGCGCCTCGTTCGTCGGGTACGGCCTCGGGAACTTCCTCTTCGGAGCTGCCAGCGACGAGAGCGCGAAGAGCGGCGTCCTGATGGTCGAGGTCGACGGCCGCGATGTGCGGGGCTACGAATGGAAACCGGGACGGGTCTCGGATCGTGTGCCGGTCCCGCTGGAGGGCGACGAGGCCTCGGCCGCGGTGGACGAGTGGAACACGCTCCGAGGGTGCACCGAACTGGCCGAGTGACTAGCGGGCCGTCCAACCGCCGTCGACGGCGATGGTCTGACCCGTGATGTAGGTCCCGGCGTCGGACGCCAGCAGCAGGAGCGGGCCATCGAGTTCTTCGAGCTCGCCGGCCCGTCCGAGCAACGCGTTGCGGCGGATGTATCGCAGACCGGCGTCCTCGCCCACGAACATCGCCTCGGTCAGTTCGGTCTCGAAGTAGCCGGGAGCAATTGCGTTGACGCGGATGCGGTGCTTCGCCCACTGGGCCGCCAGCTCGCGCGTGAGGTTGATGAGTCCGCCCTTCGACGCGGCGTACGCGGCCTGCGCGTTGGGTGCGGCAGCGACGAGACCGTGCACCGAAGAGATGTTGATGATCGACCCGCCGGTCTCCTGGACGATCATCTGACGCGCCGACGCCGCGGCGAGCACGAAGCATGCGTTCATGTTGATGTCGACGACGCGCCGGAACTCGGCCGGATCCTGGTGCTCGGCCGGGGTCACCGCGTCGGTCGTGCCTGCGTTGTTCACGATGATGTCGACGTGGCCGAACTCCTCGACGGCACGGTCGACCAGCGCGGTGACCTGGCTGTCGTCGGCGACGTCGCATCCTGCGGCATGGATCCGGTCGTCGATCGCCGCCAGCTTCTCGAGCCGATCGACCCGCCGTGCGGCTGCGAGCACCGTCGCACCGTGCTCGGCCAGCACCTGGCTGAAACGGTGACCGATGCCGCTCGACGCGCCGGTGACGATCGCCACCTTGTCGTCGAGACGGAAATCCGGGGTCACGATGCTCATGGGCTCCGTTTCTACCGGGTGGCGGAGTTGTCGCGGCGTCATCGGACCGAGCCGGAACACGGGCGGTCGGGCTGACCTACTGTCCCTGTGCACTCCCCGCTCCCGACGTACAAGGACAAGTCGCGCCATGGGTACACCGCAGGAATCCCCCGAACTGTTCGACCTCCGCATGAGCGAGGACGCCCGCCCGCTGATGAAACGGGTGACGCAGTTCCTCGAGGAGATCGTCGCGCCGATGCAGGCCGAGTTCTACGCGCTCGAGGCCGACAAGGGAGATCGTTGGAGCTACGCCCCCGGCCAGCTCGAGCTGCTCGACGGCGCCAAGGCGAAGGCGAAGGAAGCCGGTCTGTGGAACTTCTTCCTGCCCGACTCGGAGGTCGGTGGGCTCTCGAATCTCGATTACGCCTACATCGCCGTCGAGCTCGGCAAGTACCCGCTCGGGTCCGAGTCGCTGAACTGCTCCGCGCCGGACACCGGCAACATGGAGGTGCTCGAGCGGGTGGGAACCCCGGAGCAGAAGACGCAGTGGCTCGAGCCGTTGCTCAATGGCGAGATCCGCTCGGCCTTCGCAATGACCGAACCCGACCTCGCCAGCTCCGACGCCAAGAACATCTCGATGTCGGCCATCCGTGACGGCGACGAATACGTACTCAACGGCGAGAAGTACT
This sequence comes from Acidimicrobiales bacterium, assembly GCA_037968675.1. Taxonomy (GTDB): domain Bacteria; phylum Actinomycetota; class Acidimicrobiia; order Acidimicrobiales; family Salinilacustritrichaceae; genus Salinilacustrithrix. Next base: position 12,638 of record JBBKVY010000027.1, read on the forward strand.
ACATCTCCGGCGCCGGCGACCCCCGTTGCAAGGTCATGATCGTCATGTGCAAGACGAACCCTGACGCCGACGCCTACCGGCAGCAGTCACAGATCCTGGTGCCGATGGACACACCCGGGCTCGAGATCCTCGGTCCGATGACGGTCTTCGGTCACGACGACGCGCCACACGGACACATGCACCTTCGCTTCACCGACCTCCGCGTCCCGGCGAGCAACATCCTGCTCGGTGAGGGCCGTGGCTTCGAGATCAGCCAGGTCCGCCTCGGGCCCGGCCGGATCCACCACTGCATGCGCAGCATCGGTCAGGGCGAGAAGGCCCTCGAACTCATGATCCGTCGGGGCAAGTTCCGCGATGCGTTCGGCAAGCCGATCCTCAGCCTCGGCAAGAACATGGAGTTGGTCTCGCGTGCCCGAATCGAGATCGACGCCTGCCGCCTCATGGTCCTCAAGGCGGCCAAGGCCATGGACGTGCTCGGCAATGCCGAGGCCCGGGTCTACGTGAGCGCCATCAAGGCCATGGTTCCCGAGAAGATCTGCACGATCATCGACCAGGCGATCCAGGTCCACGGCGCCACTGGTGTGTCGCAGTGGACGCCGCTCGCCGGGATGTACGCCGGCCAGCGGACCATCCGCCTCGCCGATGGCCCCGACGAGGTGCACCATCACGTCGTCGCCCGCAACGAGGCCGCCCGCTACGACTCGCCGTCCGAGGTCGGTCCCGGCTTCGCCGCCGGCATCTTCTCCGGTCCGTGACCTGGGGGCCCGTGACCCGGCTCACCCGCCCCCAATCCCGTTCTGGTGAGCAATCGACACCATCAGATGGCACGAGAGCTCACCAGAACGGGATTGGGGGGCGGGTGAGCCGGGTCACGGGCCGGAGAAGATGCCGGCGGCGAAGCCGGGGCCGACGTCGGACGGCGAGTCGTAGCGGGCGGCCTCGTGGCGGGCGACGACGTGGTGATGCACCTCGTCGGGTCCGTCGGCGAGGCGGATGGTGCGCTGGCCGGCGTACATCCCGGCGAGCGGCGTCCACTGCGACACACCAGTGGCGCCATGCACCTGGATCGCCTGGTCGATGATGGTGCAGATCTTCTCCGGGACCATGGCCTTGATGGCGCTGACGTAGACGCGAGCCTCGGCGTTGCCGAGCACGTCCATGGCCTTGGCGGCCTTGAGGACCATGAGTCGACAGGCGTCGATCTCGATGCGAGCCCGTGACACCAGCTCCATGTTCTTGCCCAGGCTGAGAATCGGCTTGCCGAACGCGTCGCGGAACTTGCCGCGACGGATCATCAACTCGAGCGCCTTCTCGCCTTGGCCGATCGAGCGCATGCAGTGATGGATACGGCCGGGGCCGAGACGGACCTGGCTGATCTCGAACCCGCGGCCCTCGCCCATGAGCATGTTCTCGACCGGGACTCGCACGTCGGTGAAGCGCAGGTGCATGTGACCGTGCGGCGCGTCGTCGTGGCCGAAGACCGTCATCGGGCCGAGGATCTCGAGCCCCTTCACGTCCATCGGGACGAGGATCTGTGACTGCTGGCGATACGCATCGGCATCAGGATTGGTCTTGCACATCACGATCATCACCTTGCAGCGGGGATCGCCCGCGCCGGAGATGTAGTACTTCTCGCCGTTGAGGACGTACTCGTCGCCGTCACGCATCGCCGACATCGAGATGTTCTTCGCATCGGAGCTGGCGAGGTCGGGCTCGGTCATGGCGAAGGCCGAGCGGATCTCACCGTTCAGGAGCGGCTCGAGCCACTGCTTCTTCTGCTCGGGCGTTCCGACCCGCTCGAGTACCTCCATGTTGCCGGTGTCCGGGGCCGAAC
>JBBKVY010000028.1:0-6772 GCA_037968675.1 Acidimicrobiales bacterium
CGAGGCCGGCGGCGCGGCGCTCCTCCCGGTGGTCGCCCGCCGGGCCGTCCGGGCCGGGCTCACGGGCTTCGAGTGGGCCGTGGGGGTCCCCGGATCGATCGGCGGGGCCGTGCGGATGAACGCCGGCGGTCATGGCTCCGAGATGGCCCACACGCTGGAGAGGGTCCGCGTGCTCGACCTGCGCACGGGGGAGGATGATGTGGTGCCGACCGCCGATCTCGATCTGCGATACCGCCATTCGTCGATCACCGCAGACCAGGTGGTCGTCGCCGCCACGCTCGGGCTCGAGTTCGGCGATCGTGAGGCCGGCGAAGCCGAGCTGTCCGACATCGTCCGGTGGCGTCGAACCAACCAACCCGGGGGCCAGAACGCCGGATCGGTCTTCACCAACCCCGACGGCGACTCGGCGGGCCGCCTCATCGAGGCCGCTGGCTGCAAGGGTCGGCGTCACGGCACGGCCGCGATCTCCGACAAACACGCGAACTTCATCCAGGCCGACCCCGGCGGCCGGGCCGACGATGTGTTCGCCCTGATGGTCGAGGTCCGCGATGCGGTCGAGGCCGACAGCGGCGTGCATCTCCAGCCGGAGACCGTGCTGGTGGGCTTCGATTCCGGGATCTTCGAGTGACGGTGCGCCGATGACCCCGCCCACACCCGACACCGGAATCGGCCCGGCTCGCGAGATCGGCAACGTCGTGGTCCATCCGCGGCTGCGCGAACGACGGATCGCCGTGCGCAAGGACGCCGGCCGACGACGTCTGCATCGCCTGATCCTGCTCGTCGTCGTCGCGTCACTGGCACTGACCGTCGTGACCGTCCTGAAGAGCCCGATCCTCGACGTCGACGAGATCGCGATCTCCGGGGCGGGGGCCACGGGCGCAGACGCGATCGTCGAGGCGTCCGGTGTGGAGGTCGGCTCGGCCTTGCTGCTGGCCGACGTCGAGGACGCCCGGCGTTCTGTCGAGGCGCTGCCCTGGGTCGAGGAAGCGACCGTGACCCGCGACCTTCCCGGCGGCTTGGTGATCGACGTGATCGAACGGACGCCCTCGGCCGTGGTCGCATCCGGCGACACCGCGGTGCTCGTCGACCCCGACGGCCACGTGCTCGCCGACGCCGACCCGTCGGCGTATCCGGCGTCGGTCGCTGCTTTTCCACCGTTCGTCAGCGTGATCACGACCGATGAACCACCCGCGGCCGGAGGCCGTGTCGACGCTTCGCTGCTCGACGCCATCGCCCTGGCCGAACGGCTCCGCGACAACCCTGCCAACGTCGTGGCCGCGGTGCATCTCGAACCCACGTTGCAACTCGAACTCGCCGGGGGCGGCATCGTCGACTTTGGCGACGGGGATGCGATCGACTCGAAGGTGGACGCGTTCCGCACGATCCACGCGCGCGTCGATCGGTCCTGCATCGAGGTCCTCGATCTGCGGGTACCCACCCGCCCGGTCCTGACGCGGGAGCAGCAGTGTTGACCGGGGACGAGCCGTGCTCCTAGCGTCCAACCCCACAGCTGAGGTCGAGGTTCATCTCGACCTCCACTCGAACGTGATGCCGGGCGGCCTCGTGCTGCCCGGCCATCCGCGTCCCTGTACCTCGGCCCGTCCGTCCAGCTCGCCCCCACCCATCTCGCGTCACCCCACAGAGGAGTAACCGGTCCCATGGCTGCGAACCCGCAGAACTACCTGGCCGTCATCAAGGTCGTCGGCATCGGCGGCGGTGGCGTCAACGCCGTCAACCGCATGATCGACGCCGGCCTCAAGGGCGTCGAGTTCATCGCCGTCAACACCGACGCGCAGGCGTTGCTGATGTCTGATGCTGACGTGAAGCTCGACATCGGACGCGATCTCACCCGTGGTCTGGGCGCTGGCTCGGACCCCGACGTGGGTCGCCAGGCCTCCGAGGAGCACCGCGAAGAGATCGAGGAAGTGCTCAAGGGCGCCGACATGGTCTTCATCACCGCCGGTGAGGGTGGGGGCACCGGAACCGGCGGCGCCGCTGTGGTGGCCGAGATCGCCAAGAGCCTCGGCGCCCTGACGATCGGCGTCGTCACCCGGCCGTTCGCGTTCGAGGGTCGCCGTCGCTCGGTGCAGGCGGAGCAGGGCATCCAACGGCTCAAGGAGAAGGTCGACACCCTCATCGTCATTCCCAACGACCGGCTCATCACCGTGTCGAACGAGAAGACGTCGATGCTCAACGCGTTCAAGATGGCCGACGAGGTCCTGCTCCAGGGTGTGCAGGGCATCACCGATCTCATCACGACACCGGGTCTGATCAACACCGACTTCGCCGACGTGAAGATGATCATGTCCAACGCCGGCTCGGCCCTCATGGGGATCGGGTACGCATCGGGCGAGGGTCGCTCGCTCCAGGCGGCCAAGAACGCCATCTCGAGCCCCCTGCTCGAGGCATCCATCGACGGCGCACGCGGGATCCTGCTCACGATCTCCGGCGGCAGCGACCTCGGCCTGTTCGAGGTCAACGAGGCGGCCGAGGTCATCCACGGTGTCGCTCATCCCGAAGCCAACATCATCTTCGGCACCGTGGTCGACGACGACCTCGGTGACGAGGTCCGAGTCACGGTCATCGCCGCAGGCTTCGATCGCTTCGACGGCGAGGCTTCTTCCCCCTCCGGCGCGTCGACCGCTCGTGGTGGTCGCTCCGACGACCTCTCCGACGTCCTCGGCGACGACGACGATCTCTTCGGCGACGACGGCGACGACGACTTCGACGTCCCGTCGTTCCTCAAGTAGCCGCACGGTCGAGTGGGCCTGCGCTTTCGATTCACGGGCCGCGAAGACGGGGACTTTCGCGTCGACGGCGATTCCGTCGCGCTCGACCAGCGACGACGGGCGCTGGTCGACGCGCCGTGGACGTGGCTACGCCAGGTCCACGGCACCGACGTCGTGGTCGTGACCGAGCCAGGTGAGTACGCCGGCACCGAGGCCGATGCCGCCGTCACCGCGGTGCCCGGCGCCGTGCTCGCCATCCACACCGCCGACTGTGCACCTGTGCTGTTCCTCAGCGACGGTGTCGTCGGTGCCGCTCACGTCGGCTGGCGGGGTCTGGTCGGCGGGGTCATCGAAGCGACCGTCGACGCCATGACCGCCGCCGGCGCGACAACGGTCCTCGCGGCTGTGGGGCCGCACATCCAGGCCCGGTGCTACGAGTTCGGGATCGACGATCTCGACGTCGTGGCGGATCGCTATGGGCCCTCGGTACGGGCGACGACGGCGTGGGGGACTCCGGCACTCGACCTGCGCGCCGGCATCCGAGCAGCGATCGACGGCCACCGAGACGTCGATCTGCATCGAATCGAGGCCGGGTGCACGGCGTGTGAGCCAGACCGACTCTTCTCCCATCGTGCGCGTACCGACCGAGGCCGGCACGCCGCGGTGATCTCGATGTCGGAGTCGATTCGATGACTGTCGACGCGCCAACCGTCGCCGCCAACGTCCAGCAGGTCCGTCAGCGGATCGTCGACGCGGGCGGCGACCCGGGCCGGGTCGGGGTCCTCGCGGTCACCAAGGGATTCGGTCCCGATGCCGCGAACGCTGCCGTCGGCGCCGGGCTCACCGCACTGGGTGAGAACTATGCCCAAGAGCTGGCGGAGAAGGCACGCGAGGTCGACGGCGAGCCCGAGTGGCACTTCATCGGCCGGCTCCAGTCCAACAAGGTGCGCCTCGTGGCCGATCTGGTCTCGGTGTGGCAGTCGGTGGATCGGCCGACGCTGGTCGACGAGATCGCCAAGCGGTCGCCGGGAGCCCGAATCCTCGTGCAGGTCAACGCGGCGGGCGAGCAACAGAAGGGCGGATGCGTCGTCCCCGACGTGCCTGATCTCGTCGCATGGGCACGCGAGGCCGGGTTGATCGTCGAGGGCCTGATGACCGTCGGGGTCGACGGCGATGACCGAGCGAGCGCGGTGGCGTTCGAGCGGGTCGCCGGTCTGGTCGCCGATCTCGACCTCCGTGAGGCCTCGATGGGGATGAGCGACGACCTCCACCTCGCCGTGCGGGCCGGATCGACCCAGGTCCGCGTCGGCCGCGCGCTGTTCGGGCCCCGCCCCGATGGAGCCCGGCGTGGGTGAGCTTCGCCGTCGATCCGCGCGCTCGATGCGTCGAGCCTTGCCGGGGCATTCGCGGGGTACGGCCGGCGCCGTGCGAGACTGACCAAGGAATCCGAGGAGGCAAATTCGATGGCAGGGGTTCTCAACAAGGCCATGGTGTGGTTGGGCTTGGCGCCCGACGACGAATACGACGACTACCCCTACGAGGCACAGCCGCGTCCGGGCGGCGCTGCGCCGCGGCCCGGTCAGGGTGCAGCGGTCGACCCCCGCGGTGCCCCCGAGCGACGAACCGTCGCCACTGCTCCCGGTGCCGGAAGACCCGCTCGTTCCCAGCCGCGGCCGACCCCCGAGGTCGAGGAGGAGGACCCGTTCGTCGCTCCGCGTCCCGCCGGTCGTCAGCCAGGCGTCGTACGCCAGCTCCCGCCACAGGGCGCGCTCCAGAACGACCCACGTGCGCCGCGAGCCGAGGAGACGCCCACGGTTCGTGCCATGCGACCGACCTCCGCCCGCCCGAGCGTTGTCCAGCCGGACTCGTTCGACGACGCCAAGGAGATCGCCGACCGGTTCAAGGCCGACCAGCCCGTGGTCATGGACATCGCGGGCGTCGACCGTGAGCTCTCACGACGCCTCATCGACTTCGCCTCGGGCATCTGCTACGCCCTGGGCGGGCACATGGAGCGGGTCCGGCCTGGCGGCTACCTGCTCACCCCGGCCCGGGTCGAGGTCTCCGAGGACGACAAGCGGCGCCTCGGCTCCGACGGAGCCTGAGCGCCCGTGATCGACCTGGTCTGCCTGCTGTTGCAGGCCTACCTCATCGTCTTGTTCGCCGGCGCGCTGCTGTCGTGGTTCCCCACCCAGCCGGGGAGCGGTCTCGCCGAAGTGCGGCGGGTCATCTACTCAGTGACCGAACCGGTGGTCGCGCCGGTCCGTCGAGCCATCGGCGCGAGCTTCGGCGGCATCGACTTCTCGGTGATGATCGTGATGTTCGGGATCATCTTCCTGCGTGGCTTCATCTGCTGACCCGAGCCCGGTGTCACCCGCTCGGGGATCACCAGACGGCATGCCGCGCTGACCTAGCATCGGCCGCATGGAACTGACGCCAGAACTCCTTCTCGAGGCCAAGTTCGGACCCGCTCGCCGCGGGTACGACATGGCCGAGGTGGACGACTTCCTCGAGCGGTGCGCCGAGGGCCTCGACGTGCTCCTCGCGCGCCTGAAGGCCGAGTTCGAACGAGCCGAGAACGCGGAAGCGCGTCTGGCAGAGTTCGTCGCCGGCAGTTCGGCAGCGCGTGTCGACGAGACGATCATCGACACGCCGGCGCCGATCTCTTCGTGGGAGGCCGAGGCCGAGGTCGAATCGCCGCCTCCCGCGGAGGAGTCGGCGGGCCCCGCCCCTGCGGTCGACGAGCCGATGCGGATCCTCGTACACGCCGAACGAACGGCAGAAGCAGCGATCGCCGATGCCCGAGCCGAGGCCGAACGGATCCGTACCGAAGCCGAGTCGGTCGCGACCCAGCATCGCTCCGAGGCAGAGAACCTGCTGGCGACCGCCACCGCCGAGGCGGAGGAGGAAGCCCGGAAGGCCGGTGATGAGACCAAACGGATGATCCAGGCCGAGGTGTCGACCCTGCGACGTGATCGCGATGGATTGTCGGACGACATCCGTTCCCTGCGGCGCTGGCTCGACGAGCAACGGACGCGCATGCGGTCGACGGCCCGGGAGCTCCAGCGTCTCGTCGAGGACCCCTCGGGGCTCCAGGACGTCGCCGTTCCCGACCTGAGCACACCCACCGAGCCGATCGACGAGACCGCGTCGGCCGACGGGGCCGCCGCGACCCCGGCGTTCGCGCCCAGCGGTGGCGACGTGGCGGAACCGACCCAGGCCATCCCGGCGATCGACAGCGATCCCGCCGACGACGACCCATGGACGAGGCGCCAGTCCTGAGCACCTGCGGAGCATGGCCGAAACGTCGGTGAGCGTCCGTGATGTCCGTATTGTTCGGCATCGTTGTTGGCGGGCTGCCTAGGATGGTCAGCCGCCGCTTCTCCCCCCGGAAGGTCAATCCGTGCTGGTACTCGTGAGTTTCGGTCTCGTCTTGTTGGCGACGATCCTCTTGGTCGTCGGGCTGTTCACAGACGACGGGCTGACCCTCATCTACCTGTCCATCACCGCCAGCGCTGCTGCCGCCATCGTGCTGTATGTGGCGTTCCGCAGGGCGAAGCCCCAGGAGAGCGCCGACGACTCCCTCGTACCGGCACGGGTCTCGCTCGCCGACACGTTTGCGCCCACGCCGATGGACATGATGGCGCCGGTTCCGGTGGCCGACGGCGTCGACGAATCGCCCGCCGTCGACCTGGACTCCCATCGGGATCCCGACGCTCCCGCCGCTGACGACGTGGTCGACGCCTGGATGGCCGACGCCGACTGGGACGGCGATCCCCCGGCCGAGTTCCCGGCCGATGAAGTCCCGGCCGTCGACTTCCCGATCGCCGACTACGACGATCTCACCGTGGGCGAGGTCATGCCCCTGCTCCCGCAGTTGTACTCCGACGAGCTCGACGACGTGATCGCACGCGAAAAATCGGGCCAGAACCGGTCAGCCATCGTCGACCGGCTCGAGGAGCTCAAAGACGTCGGCACCGATGCCGACGCCGTCGGGGCGGTGGGCGAGGCGCAGGGCGGGGCCGAGGTCGCAGCCGAGCCCGGAG
>JBBKVY010000029.1:0-19189 GCA_037968675.1 Acidimicrobiales bacterium
GTGCGGATCTGACGCTGCGTCAGATCCGCACGCCGTCAGCGTGAGCGACCGGAGTAGGCGATGAGTCGCTGTGAGGCCGGGGCGTCATCGGCGACGTCCACCGTCGCGGCGAAGCCGTCCGGGCGACGCCCGTCCATCGCCGGCGCCGTCATCTCGAGCAGGGTGCCGCAGATGTCCTCGTCCATGTCGAGGGGCGCGCCGGTCGCCGTCGCCAGGTCCCACGTGTGCAGGTACACGTCGAGCGCGAGGATGGCGGCGACCATCGACGCCGGCATCTCGTGACCGCCGAGATCGACGGTGCCCTCGACACCGCGATCTCGCCAGGCCGTCAGCGCGGCGGTCGCCGACTTCGAGAAGGCCGCGGACGCGTCGCCCTCCCAGAGGTCTGCGTCGACCGGCGATCCTCCGGCGACACCGGTGAGGAAGTTGCAGGTGCCCTGGGTGTGCTCGATGAGCGCCTTGGCGTCCCATTCGGTGCATGGGGTCTGCGCAGACAGCTGGTCGTCGCTCGTGGCGGCGATCTGATTGGTCATCGCGGTGGTCGCGACGTCGATGGCGTTGATGAGGTCGGTCATGGGAATCTCCTGGGCGATGCCCGGTGCTTGGCCTATTGGTAAGTAGCTGCTTACACTATGCCCATCGATGACGCATTGCGAGCCCTCGCCGATCCGACCCGCCGGGAGATCCTCCGCCTGGTCCGCGACGACGAGCGCGCGGTCAAGGACATCGCCGAACGGTTCGACATGTCGCGTCCGGCCATCAGCCAGCACCTCCGGGTGCTCGAGGACGCATCGCTCGTGGCCGCCCGCAAGGACGGAACCCGACGCCTGTACCGAGCGAGGCCCGAGACGGTGACCGAGTTGATCGACGACCTCGGCGCGATGTGGGACGACTCGCTCGCCCGCCTGAAGCAGCTGGCCGAGCAGGAAGAGTGGCCCTCGCGGGCCCGACGCACGAACCGACCAAGCAACGGAGACGACGATGCCTGACACCCTCGAGCGAGAGATCCGGATCGCGGCCAAGCCCGAAACGGTGTTCCGCTATCTCACCGATTCGGATGCACTCTCGGAGTGGATGGGCGACTCGGCCGAGCTCGAGCCGACGCCGGGCGGTCAGTTCCTCGTCCGCTACGAGAGCGGCGACACCGCGCTCGGCGAGTTCTCGGTCGTCGAGCCCTACACACGCGTCGTCTTCACCTGGGGATGGAAAGACAACGCCGGTATCCCTCCGGGGTCATCGAGTGTCGAGATCACGCTCGCCGAGGACGAGGGCGACACCCTGCTGAACCTCCGCCACAGCGGGTTGCCCCATGCCGATGCGCTGAAGGAGCACGGTGAGGGCTGGGACCACTTCCTCGCCGGGCTGGCGACCTGCGCCGCGGCCTGAGGCGGCCGTAGCCTCGGCGCCGTGGCTCACGTGCACCTCCCTCACGCCATCAGCCGACGAGGGTTCCTGACCGACCTCGGGCGAGGCACCGTCGCCGTCACCATTCTCGGCACCACGACGTTCGCGTGCAGCGGGGACGACGCCGACGACGAGTCGAGTTCGACGACCGGCCCTGTTGACACCGACCCCGACACCGATGCTGAGGCACCGGACGCACCGAACCAGGAATCCGGTGCGCTGTCCTTCGAACGGGCCGACTTCGGGTTCGTGGCCGCCTACATCCTCGCTCGCGACGGCATGGCGACCATCGTCGACACCGGCAACGGCGAACTCGGCCCGATCGAGGCCGCACTCGCCGCCGCCGACAGCTCGTTCGACCGGGTCGGCGATGTCGTGCTCACCCATCTGCACGGCGACCACGTCGGTGGCATCGACGTCGTGGCCGAGGCAGCATCCCAGGCCCGCTTCCACGCCGGCGAAGGCGACGTCGCTGGCATCGACACCGATGTGGACCTGCGTTCCCTGCTGGACGGCGACGAGGTGGCCGGACTCCAGATCGTGTCGACGCCGGGACACACCGCCGGTCACGTGTCGGTGTTCGACCCCATGAGCGGGATCCTGGTGGCCGGCGACGCGCTCAATCTGTCGGACGGCGCGCTCGCCGGGTCGGCACCGGAGTTCACCGCCGACCAGTCAGCGGCCGACGAGTCGGTCCGCAAGCTCGCCCAGCTCGGCGTCCAGACCGTGCTCGCCGGCCACGGCGAGCCCCTGACCGGCGACGCTGGCAGCCAACTCGACGCGCTCGTCGCTGCGCGGTGAGCGGTGGCTTCGGCCGCTCGCGCCACTCGGCACTACGTTTGATCTGACACACCGTCAGATCTCGCCGGGAGCCGCCATGCCGACAACGGTCACTGTCCACGACGCTGGGCCGACGAGCGGCGTCGCCGAGATCGTGATGGACAACCCGCCGGTCAACGCGCTCACCGTCGCCGGCTGGTTCGAGATCGGCCAGTTGGTCACCGACGCCGGCGAGAACCCTGACGTGCACGTGGTGGTCCTCCGGGCGGAGGGACGTGGCTTCAACGCCGGCGTCGACATCAAGGAGATGCAGGAGACCCAGGGATTCGACGCCCTCGTCGGTGCGAACGCCGGTTGCTACGCGGCGTTCAAGGGCGTCTACGAGTGCGAGGTCCCGGTCGTCGCCGCGGTCAACGGATTCTGCCTCGGCGGCGGCATCGGCCTGGTGGGCAACGCCGACATCATCGTGGCCGACGACGATGCGACCTTCGGCCTCCCCGAGGTCGATCGCGGTGCGCTCGGCGCAGCGACCCATCTCGCCCGATTGGTGCCACAGCACAAGATGCGGGCGATGGTCTACACGGCCACGACGGCGACGGCGCAGGAGCTGCACCACTTCGGGTCGGTCCTGTCCGTCGTTCCCCCGGCGCAGCTCCGGGACGAGGCGATGCGAGTCGCGGTTGAGATCGCCGCCAAGTCGCCGACGGTCATCCGGGCGGCAAAGGCGTGTCTCAACGGCATCGATCCGGTCGACGTCAACCGGTCGTACCGCTATGAGCAGGGCTACACGTTCGAGCTCAACCTCAAGGGCGTCGCCGACGAGCACCGCGACGCGTTCGTCGACAAGCGCGACACCGATACATCGAACTAGGGGCAACACCGTGGACAAACGCATGACCGAGGACGAGGTCGTCTCGCGACTCGAGTCGGGGATGACGATCGGGATCGGTGGATGGGCGGCCCGGCGCAAGCCGATGTCGATCGTCCGCGCCATCCTGCGCTCCGACCTGGACGACTTGACGATCGCCGCGTATGGCGGTCCCGATGTCGGGATGCTGTGCGCAGCGGGAAAGGTGTCGACGCTGATCAGCGCGTTCGTGTCCGACGACTCGATCCCGCTCGAGCCCCACTACCGGGTCGCCCGCCAGAGCGGTGCCGTCCACGAGCGACCCATGGACGAGGGCCTGTTCCTCCTCGCGCTCCAGGCTGCGGCATGGCGGGTGCCGTTCCTCCCGACCCGGGTCGGCCTCGGGTCCGACCTGTTCCGCGACGACCCGACGCTGAAGACCGTGACCTCCCCGTACGACGATGGCGAGGAGCTCGTCGCGGTCCCGGCACTGCACCTCGACGCCGCCATCGTCCACCTCAACCGTTCGGACGAGAGGGGCAACGCCGCCTTCCTCGGCCCCGACCTATACTTCGACGACCTGCTGCTCGAAGCCTCGGCGATGGGTTTCGTGTCGTGCGAGCAGCTCGTCAGCACCCACGACCTGGCCGACGAGGCACCGCTCCACACCCGTCGCACCAACCGCATGTTCGTGACCGGCGTGGTCGATGCGCCCAACGGTGCCCACCCCACATCGTGCGTGCCCGACCACGATGTCGACGACGCGTTCCTCCGTACCTACGCGAGCTCGGCCAAGGGCGATGGCGCGTGGGAGGCGTTCGTGTCGGCGTACCTCGCCGGCTCGGAGGCCGACTACCAGAAGGCGGTCACGTCGTGAGTCAGCACATCACCCGAGCCGAGGTGTGCGTCGTCGCCGTCGCCGAGGCGTTCCGCGGCGACGGCGAGATCCTCGCCAACCCGATCGGCACCATCCCGATGATCGGTGGCCGACTCGCCCGCGCGACGTTCGAGCCCGACCTGATGATGACCGACGGCGAGGCCCGACTCGTCGCCGGCGATCGCGCCGTCGCTCCGGGGTCGGTCAACGGCGACGATGGGTGGACGACCGAGGCGTGGAACCCCTACCGCCGGATGTTCGACATCGTCTGGTCGGGCCGGCGCCACGTGATGATGGGCGCCACCCAGATCGACCGGTACGGCAACCAGAACATCGCGGCCCTCGGTGACTTCGCGCGGCCGAAGGTCGCCCTGCTCGGCTACCGCGGTGCGCCGGGCAACACCATCAACGACAAGACCTCGTACTGGGTGCCCAAGCAGTCGGGCCGGGTGTTCGTCGAGGCCGTCGACACGGTCTGTGGCATCGGGTACGACCGGGCCGCCGTACTCGGCGAGGACGCCGCCCGTTACCACCACCTACCGAGGGTGATCTCGGACCTGGCGGTGTTCGACTTCGAGTCCGACGACCACTCGATGCGACTGCGCTCGGTGCATCCCGGCGTCACCGTCGACGACGTCGTCGCCGCCACCGGCTTCGACCTCGTCCTCCCCGACGACGTCCCCGAGTCGCGCCTGCCGACCGCCGAGGAACTCGAGTTGATCCGCGAGGTCATCGACCCCGATGCGGCGCGGGAGAAGGAAGTCCCCGACCCCTCCTGACCCGTTCTGGTGAGCAGATGTGCCATCTGAGCGCGCCGATCACCTACCAGAACGGGTTCAGACGGTCAGTCGCTCGACGAACTTCTCGGCGTTGATGATGACGTCGTCCTCTCCGACCTGGTCGAACGGGTTCTCGAGGTGCTCCTGGATGTTGTCGAGGCTCACGAGCACCACGCTGAGCACCACCGGCATCACGTAGGCCATGTTCGGCGAGTACTCCCGCGCGATCGCCGCGAAGTAGGGGCCGTAGAGCAGGGGCAGCAGATAGATGAACAGCTTCGAGTAGGTCCGGAGCGTGGTGGGTGTCCGGTACTGGTAGATGTGCTTGACCGACTCGAACGAGATCATCATCTTCGAGAGGAATTGGTTGCAGCGAGACGCCTCGCCCGACGGCAGTCCTCGCGCTCGCAATCCGTTGACATAGGTGGAGAGATCGGAGAACGCCACGTAGACCCGGCGCTCCTGATCGTCCATGCGGCGCAACGGTTGCTTGAACAGATCGCGGCAGGCGTCGAGGAGTTCGAACAGCTTCGCCCGGAGGTCGGCCAGCAACTCGTCGTCGGTCTCGTCGATCCAGTCGCGGGAGGCGAAGTAGAGCGCCCGGCCATGCGCCTTGATGTCGGCATACTTGTCGAGCGCGGTCTCGCGTCGCTTGTAGGCGCCACCGATCGAGAAGACGATCGGGAAGATGACCGCGGTGCCGATCATCGTCAGCGGGAACTCGGCGAACCACTCCTCACGCCGGCACACCCACGTCGAGGCCACGGCCAGCGCCACGGAAGCGAGCGTGTGGTAGTCGATGATCGAGTAGAGGCTGCGCAGGTAGCGGCGGACGATGAGCACGGCGGAGACGTTACGCGTGACCGACGTCACTTGACTTTGAGCGCTCGCTCAATCATTCTTTGAGCAATTGCTCAATACGTTCGTTCAAGAGAACGACGACACCAAGAGGAGAACGTCATGGGAGATCCGATGGTCGGCGTCTACGTCGTCTACAGCGCAGTGGCAGTGGGGCTCGTGGTGTGGCTGGCCCGCACGCTCTTCAACAACGGGGCCGTGTTCCTCGAGGACGTCTTCGACGACGCCCGGCTCGCCGCCGCCGTGAACCGTCTGCTGGTGACCGGCTTCTACATGGCCAACCTCGGCTACGCGGCAGTGCTGCTGCGGGCGGAGGAGGTCGACGACGGGGTCCAGGCCCTCGAAGTCCTGGCCAACAAGCTCGGAGTCCTGTTGCTGACGCTGGCGGCTGTGCACTTCGCCAATCTCTATGTCTTCTACCGGGTGCGTCGCCGGGCCACCGCTGCCCACATGCCGCCGCCCGTCGCCCCGCAGGCGTTCGTCCCCCCGCCCCCGCCGCCTCGACCGGCCGATGCTGATGCAGCCGACTGGCAGTCCGTGGGCTGAGGGTTGCGTGACTCGGAGGAGAAGGCGATGCTCGTATCGATGACCACCGAAGGCAGGGTGGCTGCCGCTGCGCAGTCGCCCGGCGGGCTGCTCGTGCTCTACGACGCCAACTGCCCGATCTGCGTCCGCTGCCGACACTGGCTCGAGACCCAGCGGACGCACGTGCCGCTGTCGTTCCTCGCCACCGACTCGGCCGAAGCGATCGAACGATTCGGCGCCCACCTCCCGTGGATGGGCCGGGAACTGGTCGTGGTGAGCGACCGGGGCGAGGCGTGGATCGGGCCGGCCGCCTTCCTCATCGCGCTGTGGGCGACCGAGGACTACCGGTTCTGGTCATACCGGTTGTCGGGTCCTTCGCTGGCACCGCTGGCGGGACGGTTCTTCGAGCAGTTCTCCCGCCGGCGGGGCGACCTCGCCCGCTTCGTCCGCCAGCCGTCCTGCGCTGAGGGCGACTGCAGCCATGTGGGCGTGTTCACCTGATGGCACGCACCGGCGCCAAGGGCTCGAACAAGGGATCGTCGAGCGACGAGACCAAGGCCCGCATCATCGCCGCCGCTCGCGAGAGCCTGCGGATGGACGGGATGATGGGTGCCAGTGCCCGAGCTATCGCCCGCCGCGGCGACTTCAACCAGGCGCTGATCTTCTACCACTTCGGTTCGCTCAACGACCTCTTCGTCGCCGCCCTCGACCAGCTCTCGATCGAGCGGACCGACCGCTACGCCGAACGCCTGACCGGCGTGGGTTCGCTGACCGAGATCATCGAGATTGCCGGCGAGTTGCATCTCGAGGAGCTCGAGGACGGCCACATCGCCATCCTCGCCCAGCTGCTTGCGAGCGTCGCCACCCAACCCGACCTCCGCGAACCGCTGCGTGACCGCTTCCAGCCGTGGGCCGACACCGTCGACGCCGCGTTGGTCCAGGCGCTGGGCGACTCCCCCTACGTCGCCGTCGTTCCCACCGCCGACCTCGCCTACCTCATCGTGTCGGTCTTCATCGGCCTCGAGCTCATGCTCGGCCTGGAGGACGACGCCGCCGGCCGCGACAAGCAGCTGTTCACGACGCTGACGGCGCTGGCCCGCATCCTCGAAGCCATGCTCTCGATGATGCCCAAGCCGCCGGCGGCGGACTGAGACCGGGGCGAGCTTCCCCTGTGATCGGTGCCGAACGCGCCGATCGGCGCATTGGACACCGAAAACGACATCGAACGCGCCGATCCTTGGACGGGCGAGGGGAACCGACCACGCACGGAGCACGGCAGGCCTTGTGTGAGCGGGACGCTCGACCTCGCCACGACAGGTCGCGGTGGCAATCGGTGCAGGACGTCGTGTTGGACGACCAGCCGAAGACTCGGCATTCGAGGCGCCTGCTGAGGTGGCGATGTGAACCGGCTCAGGTCGGCTCTCGCAGCGCCGGAATCTGAGCCGCTGGTTCCGGAGACGTGGGCAACGACTCCGCCGGCGCTGCCGTCGCCAGATCCCAAGGCCGCGCCCATGTACGGAGTCGCGCGATCGCGCCGGTCAGTTTTCTCGACTCCGGTTCGACAAGACACCGGGTCGACAGGACAGGTGGTGACGACCCGACGCTCGTCAACGCTCCTTCTCGAGCAACGCCCGGAGATCGGCGGCGAGTTCGTCCACGTCGACCGGTTCCGAGGCGACCCGAATCACGAGGTCGTGTACGGCGTCGTTCGAGGCAACGGTGGGGTCGACTCCGTTGAGGTCGAGGAACACCGCGCACGAGAGCCAGCCCAGGCGCTTGTTCCCGTCGACGAGCGGATGATTCTTGACGACGGAGTGCAGGAGCGCGGCCGCCTTGGTCCAGACATCGGCGTAGGCGTCGTCACCGAAGGCCGATGCTCGTGGCCGTGCTGCTGCTGCGCCGAGCAGGCCGAGATCACGTAGAGGCGGCGGATCACCGACGAGTGCGACGGCGAGGGCGAGGAGGTCGTCGAGATCGAGGTACTCGACCCGGTCGGTCACCGCCCGAGACGGTCGAGGGCGTCGCCGTGCTCGGCCATGATCCGCTTGGCGGATGCGACGACCCGGTCGCGATGGTCCTCGAGGCCGACATAGTCACGGATGGCGCGGCGAGCGAGATCTTGCATGGACACGCCTTCGTCGGCGGCGCGTGTGCGGAGGAGCTCCTGCTCTTCGTCGGTCAACCGCAGTGTCATGGCCATCCCATGATGGTATCGACGTGATACCGCGGTGTCGACGGATGACCGACGGCTACCCGGCGCCGGGCTTGAGCCGCCGGCGGGAGTTGCGGGCGGCGACCTTGGCCGTCTCGATGGACCCGTGGAGGGCGGCCTCGACGTCGTCGAGTCCCTCGTGGAGTCCGTCGTGGAGCCCGGCGGCCAGCCTCTTCGAGCGGGCAGTGACACCACCGGCCTTCATCACGTGGGAGCGGAGGATGCCGACGTCGAGCGCACCTTCCCTCACCCGCGGTCCGGCGAGGACCTTCTCGCTGGGGAGACGCAGGTCGCGGACGATGCCGAACCACGAGAGCACCCGGAGCGAGTAGTACGTCGGGTCGAACTCCCACCAGAAGAAGCCGTTGCGGGCGGCCGGGGGGTAGTGGTGATGGTTGTTGTGCCACCCTTCGCCGCCGGTGATGAGGGCGACGAAGATCGAGTTCCGTGAGGTGTCGCCGGTGGCGTACCGGCGTCGTCCCATGATGTGGGCGAGCGAGTTGACGCAGAAGGTGGCGTGCCAGAGCAGCACGGTCGAGAGGAAGAACCCGACCACGAGCCCACGGAAGCCGTCGATGAGAAACGCCGTGACGCCGAACATCCACGGGGCGAGCCAGTCGTGTCGGTTGAGGAAGCGCAGTTCCGGGAACTTTGCGAAGTCGTCGATGGCGTCCCAGTCGGTCGGGCTCCAGCGCTCGGTGACGATCCACCCGATGTGCGACTGGTACAGCCCCTTGAGCGGCGTGTGCGGATCCTTGTCGGTCTCGGTGTAGCGGTGGTGGGCACGGTGGTGCGACGCCCACCAGAGCACCCCCTTCTGCACCGCCCCCCCGCCGAGGAATGCGAGCACGAACTGGAACGCCCGGCTCGTGTTGTAGGCCCGATGGGCGAAGTAGCGGTGGTACCCGGCGGTGATGCCCCACATCCGGGTCACGTACATGGCCCCGCACAGGATCAGGGAGATGCGGCTGACGCCGGTGAACAAGATCAGCAGCGGCGAGAAGTTGAGGAGCAGGAACGCCAGCGACGGCATCCATCGGGGGCGCTCGTCGGGAGTGAGTTCGATGCCAGACATGAAGCTGTGCAGCCTACCGACCGGTCGGTCGGGTCAACAGTCGGGGCTGGAGCGACAGTCCGAGACCCTAGGATCTGACGCTGTGTCAGATTCCGTGCTCCGCACCCGTGCCTGCGACGTCTTCGGCATCGACGTCCCGATCGTGCAGACGGGCATGGGGTGGGTGTCGGGCGCGCATCTGACGGCGGCGACATCGTCGGCCGGCGGCCTCGGGATCCTCGCCGCAGTCACCATGACGCCGAACGAGCTGGAGGACGCCGTCCGATCGGTCCGGTCGAAGACCGACAAGGCCTTCGGGGTGAACTTCCGCGCTGATCAACCCGATCTGCCCGACCGCCTCGCGTTCGTGACCGCCAACGGCGCGAGCGTCGTCAGCTTCGCCGGCGCCCCGACCAAGGACGCCATCGTCCGCTGCCACGACGCCGGCGTCCTCGTCATGCCGACCGTCGGCGCGAAGCGACACGCCGAGAAGATGCTCGAGTGGGGCGTCGACGCGGTCATCGCCCAGGGCGGAGAGGGCGGCGGCCACACCGGACCGGTCCCGACGTCGCTCCTCCTCCCCGCGGTCTGCGACGCCGTCGCGACGGAGATCCCGGTGTTCGGTGCCGGCGGCTTCCACTCCGGGCGCGGCCTCGTCGCCGCGCTGGCATACGGCGCCGATGGCATCGCCATGGGTACCCGCTTCCTCCTCACTGCGGAGTCGCGAGTACCGGCGCAGACCAAGGCCCGGTACCTCGCTGCGTCGGTCACCGACACGGTCGTCACCACTGCGATCGACGGCGCCCCGCAACGCGTGATCCGCACCGAGGTCGTCGACGAGATCGAGAAGGCATCTGCGCTCACCCGCTTCCCCAGGGCCGCCCTCGCCGCACTGAGGTTCCGGTCCGAGACCGGGACATCGCTGCGCGACTTGGTCACGGAGGGATTGGCGATGCGGAGGAATCAGGACCTCTCGCTCGCCCAACTCGCCCTGGCTGCCAATGCGCCGATGCTGATCAAGGCGACGATGGTCGACGGCAAGCCCGATGTCGGCATCCTCCCGACCGGCCAGGTGACCGGCGTCATCGACGAACTACCGAGCGTCGCCGAGGTGATCGCCGAGATCGTGCGCGAAGCCGAGGAGACCCTGCGCCACCTGAGCGGTGACGGTCATACCGGGGCGAGCTAGTTGAAGTCGGCCATCAGGTCGGTGACGCGAGGCGGCGCAGCGCATCGTCGACGAACGAGTGCTGTTCGGAGCGCATCGTCTCGGCGGTGATGTCCGGTCGCCCGTGCGCCGCCATGTCACTCGCCCACAGCGACACGGCGCCCGCGGGCCGGATCGAGACCACGAGCTCCCAGACCGCGAGGGTGTCGGTGGAGCGTCCGGTGCGCTCCAAGTAGCTGTGGGTGAATGCCTCGGACGTGTCGGCCCCGAACGCCCATCGCAGGTCGAGTCGCGTCGCGGCGACGTCGGCCATCGGATCCCCGATTGCTGCCGACTCCCAGTCGATGACCGCGGCGATGTCGCCGCCATCCCAGACGATGTTGCCCGGGAAGAAGTCGGCGTGGAGCAGACACTCCTCGGACGCCGGGGGCGGCCAGCGAGGCTCGAGATGCCGGCGGACCAGGTCTTCGCGCAGCGACTCGTCGGGCGATCGGCGGTTCAGATCGGTGATGATCCATCCCTGTATCCGATCGACCTGCCCCGGCAGCCCGGGGAACGACGGGGACGTCGTGGGCACATCGTGGATGGCGGCGAGTACCTCGCCCATTCGGCGGGCCATCAGCAGCGGGTCGTCCGTTGTGAAGCGCGTCGCTCCATCGACGAAGTCGAGGACGACGTAGTCCTGCGGCACGATCGCGCGCGAGTCGTCGGAGTAGCGGGGTGTCGCGACCGGAATGCCCGCAGAGTCGAGGTGACGGAGCAACGCGAACTCGGTGCCGAATGCGAGGGTGTGCCGGGCAGAGTCCGGACGACGACCACGCCGGACGATCAGTCGGTGGGTGGTGCCGTCCGGCCGCTCGACGTCGACCGTCGTCATCCACGAGGACAGACCTCCGATGAGCTGGTCGGTGGTCAGCACGGTCGATCGCGGCTCCACGACCTCCACGATCGCCTCGATCGTCCCGATGTCGAGAGCCGACGCGACCGACGCTTCTGGGGTGCCGTCACCTGCGGGCATGGATCCTCCTCGTGCTCGACGTTGTCGGCAGCCTCGACGACCGCGATGGTAGGGCCGGATCCGAACACCGAACGGGCGTAGCGTCCGGTCGTGGACACCCCCGAATTCTCCGACCACGCCGTGCGCAATCGCGAGCACTGGAACTCGATGGCCGAGTCGTGGGTCGGGTCGGGCGAGGCCTCGTGGGCGCGGTCCACCCCGAAGTGGGGGGCGTGGGATCTTCCCGACGAGGGCATCGAACTCCTCCCCGAAGACATGAGCGGCATGCGCGCCATCGAGCTCGGGTGCGGCACGGGCTACGTGTCGGCGTGGATGGCACGACGTGGTGCCGAGGTCGTCGGCATCGACGTGTCGGACGCCCAGCTCGCCACGGCGCGCCGCCTCGCCGACCAGCACGGTGTCGACCTCACGCTGGTCCACGGCTCGGCCGAAGCAGTGCCAGAGCCCGGTGCGTCGTTCGACTTCGCAGTGAGCGAGTACGGCGCCGCGCTGTGGTGCGACCCGTACGTGTGGATCCCCGAGGCGGCGCGGCTGTTGAAGCCCGGGGGACGGCTCGCGTTCCTCACCAACCATCCCCTGCTCGATCTCTGCTATCCGTCCAACGGCGACACCGCCGACGAGACCCTCCATCGTCCCTACTTCGGCCTCCACCGTCTCGACTGGACCGATGTCGAGATCGACCCCAGCGGCATCGAGTTCAACCTCCCCATCTCCGAGTGGATGCGCCTCTTCGCCGACTCCGGGTTCCGCGTCGACCAGTTCTTCGAGCTCCAGGCACCGGCGCACATCGACGATGACCGGTACGCCATGCGGGCCGAGTGGGCCCAGCGCTTCCCGAGCGAGATGGCCTGGAAGCTCACCCGCCACTGACACCACCACACACTGGATCTTGCGGCCGTTGTGGCGAACCCCCAACGGAAACGGCCGCAAGATTTCGTGGGGAATCTGACACCGCGTCAGAATCGCCCACGTGGACCTGAGCTGGACGGCCGAGCAGGAGGCGTTCCGGGCCGAGGCGCGCACCTGGCTCGAGGCGAACACGCCGCACGATCTGGGGTCGGGAGACACCAAGGACGGCTTCGCCCGACACCTCGAATGGGAGCAGGCGCTGTTCGCCGATCTGTGGGCGGTCGTGTCGTGGCCCGAGGCCTACGGCGGTCGTGACGCGTCGATCTGGGAGTGGTTGCTCTTCGAGGAGGAGTACTACCGAGCGGGCGGGCCACAGCGGGTCACGCAGAACGGCATCTTCCTCCTCGCCCCCACCGTCTTCGGCTTCGGCAACCAAGAGCAACAGGACCACGTCCTACCGCGCATGGCGGCGGCCGACGACCTGTGGTCGCAGGGCTGGTCGGAGCCCAACGCCGGGTCCGACCTCGCGGCCGTGCGTTCGAGAGCCGAGCGGGTCGACGGCGGCTGGTTGCTCAACGGCCAGAAGACATGGACGACGAGGGGCGCGTTCTGCACACACCTGTTCGGCCTGTTCCGCACCGACCCCGAATCCGAACGCCACAAGGGGCTCAGCTACTTGATGGTCCCGTTCGACATCGATGGCGTGACCGTGCGCGGCTTCGGTCGTCTCGATGGCGACGAGGGCTTCGCAGAGGTCTTCTTCGAGGACGCCTTCCTGCCGGACGACTGCATTCCCGGCGGTCCGGTGCTGGGCGACGTCGACAACGGCTGGCGGGTCGCGATGGCGACGACCGGATCCGAACGTGGACTGACCCTCCGCTCCCCCGGTCGCTTCAAGGCCACCGCGCAACGCCTCATCGACCTCTGGAACGACACCCCGACGGACCGGCGACGCGAGGTCGTACGCGACCGCCTGGTCGATGGATGGATGCGAGCCGAGGCCTACGACGCGTTCACGCTCCAGACCGTCACCGGCATCGACGAGGGCAACGAGCCCGGTGCCGAGTCGAGCCTCAACAAGATCTGGTGGTCGGAACTCGACGTCGAACTCCACCGCGTGGCGCTGGACCTCCTCGGTCCCGACGCCGAACGGGAAGGCGGATGGAGCAAGGGTTGGCAGTTCTCGCTGTCGGGACCCATCTATGCCGGCACCAACGAGATCCAGCGCAACATCGCCGCCGAGCGCGTCCTCGGCCTTCCCCGAATCCAGACGAGGGGGGCCAGATGAAGTTCACCCTCGGAGAAGACCGGGTCGACTTCGCGGCGGCCGTCCGGAAGGCGCTGACCGACGGCTGCGACCCGACGGTCGTCCGCGCGGCGTGGGACGGGGAGCTCGACTCCACGATCTGGCGGACACTCGTCGACATGGGCACCACGGACCCCGAACTCGACTGGGTGACGAGAGTTGCCGTGGCCGAGGAGGTCGGGCGCGCCGCACTTCCCCACCCGTGGGTCGAGAGCGCGTTCGTGTGTGGCCCGGCGATACGTGAGGCGTGCTTCGGATCAACCGACATCGGCACCGCGCCGAACGTCCCCGCCGGCGCCGATGTCGACGTGCTCCTCCTCCGGACCGGTGACGGATACGAACTGCACGAGCGATCCGAGATCGAGACGTCGGCTGTCGAGACGGTCGACGGCTCCCGCCGCATGGTCGAGATCACGGCCTGCGGCAACGGCACCACCATCGAGCCAGCGACCGATCCGTTCCTCGCCGGCGCCCTCGGCACCGCTGCCGTCCTCGTCGGCGTGAGCCAGCACCTGCTCGACACGACGGTTGCCTACGTCAGCGAACGTCACCAGTTCGGCCAACCCGTCGGCGGATTCCAGGCCGTGAAACACCACCTCGCCAACGTCGCGAAGGACGTGGCGTTCGCCCGCCCGATGGTCCACCGCGCGGCACACGGCCTCGACACCGAGGATCCGACGGCGGCTCGCGACGTGTCGACCGCGAAGGCTCTCGCGTCCGACGCCGCGACGCTCACTGCGGAGATCGCGCTCCAGTGCCACGGCGCCATCGGCTACACGGTCGAGTACGACCTGCACCTGTGGCTCAAGCGGGTCTGGGCCCTGTCGCGCGCGTGGGGCGGCGCCGGTGAACACCGGGCACTGGTCGCCGACGCACTGGGCCTCGTCTAGCCGGTCGACGCAAGGAACGCTCGGGTCCTCGACGCGCACAGGGTCAGCTCGTCGATCCAAGGGGCGTGGCCGGCTTCGGGGATCATGACCAGCTCGGCATCCGGGAGCCGAGGTGCGAACGCCTCTGCCACGGAACGTCCACCGTTCGGGTCCTCGTCACCCCAGAGCAACAGCGCGGGCACCGTGACCCGGGACAGCAACTCGTCAGTGAGCAACAACTGCTCGTTGAGGCCACCGAAGAAAGTGACCGTGTCGGGGCTCGAACCCAGGTCGTTGGCCATCGTGTCGGTGTGCTTGAGGACCGCAACCGCCCAGTCGAGCATCTCGTCGTCGAATGTGCCGGTCTCGATCGCTCGCTCGAGGCCGATCTGACGGAACAGCGTCTTCACGACGCCTCGAGTGATCGGCAGCTTGGGCATCATCCGCTTCATGCCAGGGATGGCTGCCATCCGCATCGAGAACGCGACCTTCTCCATGGGTGCGCCCAGTGACCAACTCATCGTCACGAGTCGTTCCACCTTGTCGATGTGGGCCGCAGCCCCTCGCAGCGTGAAGAACCCGCCATACGACGTCCCGACCACCGACAGCCTGGGTACGCCGAGAGCATCGATCACCTCGCCGAGCAGGCGATCGGCATAGGCGGAGACGCCGTCGACATCGCTGATCGGGCCACCGACGATGGGGTCGCTCAGCCCGCAGCCCGGCCGGTCGAGTGCGATGCATCGGAACTCGGGCATGGCCGCCATGAGCTCGAACCAGCTCGTCCCTGCATTCATCGCGCCGTGGATGAACAGGACCGGTGGACCGTCGCCGGTCTCCTGGACACGGACCCGCTCGCCGCCGGCCAGGTCGAGGAATCGCTCGGTCGGAGTGAGGCCGACCCGCTGCCACAGTCGTCGTTCCGCGTCTCGGTACCGGTCCAGATCGTTGCCCATGCGTCTGGTCTATCCGGCCGGGATGACGGTGGTCACCCGTTGTTCAGCTGTGCATCCATGAGCCGGATCAAGGATTCGATCGACGAGGCGGGGATCTCCTGGATCGACACCCCGAACACCAGCGACGTGACGCCACTGTCGTTCCGCACGAGACCGGAGCCGGTGAAGGCGGTCTGTCCCTCTGTCTGGATGCGGGCCGTCAGGAAGTACCCCAGATCGCCGGGGAGGGTGACGACCTCGATCTGATCGATCTGCTGCACCGTCTCGACGTTCGTCGTCGACTCGTACGGCCCACACGGCTCCACGATGTCCGCCAGCTGCGCGGCGACGAACTCGTCGACATCCGGGCCCTCGGCGACGACCTGCACGAGGCTCAGGCCGGGTGCGGCGAACACGGCACCGGCGGTGCCTTCGAGCGGGGGCGCTGGGGACTCGCCGCCGCACGGACCGCGCGGGTCTGGGTTCTCGAACACATCGACGTCGCTCAGCGGCTGCGCGGCCACGGCCTCGAATCCCGGGATCGAGGCAACCGACTGCTCGACGAGCACGAACGACGTGAGTTCACTCGACTCGTCGACGGTGACACGGGGCGTCGTCGACTCGGGGTCGTCGTCGGTGCACGCCCCCGACAACAGCGCAACAGCGACGATCGCGGCACCCCACCTCATGCCTCCACCAGCGTTCGGTCGTTCGGCACCGGGTCGCGGTGGTCGGCCCGCCAACGAGGATGCAGTCGTTCGAGCGGGAGGAACGAGGTGATGCAGATCGTGTGAGGCAGGAAGTGGATCCCCACCGCTGCGAACGTGAACAGGTGGAGCAACACGACGCCGATCAGCACTGCGACCCGCAACCGGCCGGTGCGGCGGAGCGCGAACACCGCCAGGAACTCGAAGGTGATGAACATCGCCTGCCCGGCGCGCAGCAGATTCGGCCGGTCGGCGAACCAGTCGCCGAAGACACTCCCGCGCCGGACGATGGCACGGGCGAACACGGCGCTCGACACCCAGCCGAGCCCCGACTTCCGCAGCTTCGAGATGGCCGACAGCGGGTACGCGAGCAGGAACGCGATCTGGACGGTGCGGAGGCCCCAACCGGCAAGTCGATCGGGGCCACGGCCGACGCCCGGTACAGCGGTCACGACGAACAGGGCGACGATGATCGTGAGCCGGTCGTGGTCGACCTTCGAGAACGAGAACGCCCAGACGATCCACGTCAGGTACGAGCACGCCACGACGAGGTTCACGGCCCGACGCCATGCCACGGTGCCCACACCGACGATGGCGACGAGTGCGGAGAGCGCGATGACCCACTGGAGCAGCGCCATCGTTCCCGGTGTCGGCGCCGGGAGGCCGGTCCAACGGGCGACGGCAACCGGCTGCCAGAACGGGCGGGGCGCGAACGCGTGGTCGGCCACCCACCGGTCGGTCCTGAACACGGTGAACAGGACGGTGAGGTGGACGATGCGCGAGAACACCGCCATACGCGCTGCGGGAACCGCCCCGAACCAGTAGCCGTGCCACCACGTCTGCGCGTCGGAGTCGACCGTGGTCATGAGCCGTACCCGTCCCAGGGCTCGGCCAACTCGAGGTCGACGTCGATCTGCCCGCCCGTCCACCGCTCGTCGGCCCAGTCACCGATCACGGTGACGGTCTCGCCCGGTTGGGGCACGCCGTCGACCATGGCAATGCGACGGACGACGACCTGGAGATGGACCACCTCGGGGTCGTGACGGTCGTTGTAGACCTCGGCGATCGCGGCGAGGTTCTCGTCGGGCACCCGACGGTTGGGGTTCGTCTGCTCCTCGAGCTCAGCCCGACGCAGGCCCACCGCCGAGGCGTCGAGGCGGACATGTCGACCGTCGGCGAGATCCGCCTCGAACCGCATCGTGCGCACCACCGAGTTCGGCGAGTTCCCGTAACTGAACATCCGGAACGGGGCCATCGGGAAGGCGTCATCGGTCCACAGGAAGCTGCCGGCGAGGGTCGCGACGATGAGCGCGAGGCTGCCGAGAATCAGCACCCACCCTCTACCCTGAACTGACGCACCGTCAGATCGCTCCGGCCCGTCCATGCCGCCGAGCGTAGAAGAGGAGAACCGCCATGACCGAGGCATACATCATCGACGCAGTCCGCACACCCGTCGGTCGGGGCAAGCCCAACGGTCAGCTGGCGGGAGTGCACCCGGCCGATCTCGGCGCGGCCAGCATCACTGCGGTCATCGACCGCACGGGCGTCGACCCGGCAGCGGTCGACGACGTCATCTTCGGCAACACCGACTCGGTCGGTCCACACGCCGGCGACATCGCCCGCACGTGTTGGCTCGCAGCCGGCATGCCCGAACACGTCCCCGGCGTGAGCATCGACCGTCAGTGCGGCTCGGCGCAGCAGGCCGTGCACTTCGCAGCCCAGGCCGTGATGTCGGGGACGATGGACCTGATCGTCGCCGGCGGCGTGCAGTCGATGAGCGCAGTGCCCATCTCGTCGGCGATGACACTGGCCGAGCCGCTCGGCTTCCCCGACCCGTTCTCGACATCGGAGGGTTGGGTCAAGCGGTACGGCGACCAGGAGGTGAGCCAGTTCCGCGGCGCCGAGCTGATCGCCGAGAAGTGGGACATCTCTCGCGAGGACATGGAAGCGTTCGCAGTCGAGTCGCACGAGAAGGCCCTGCGGGCGCAGGCCGAGGGCCGTTTCGACGCCGAGATCGTCGAGTGCTTCGGCGCTTCGGTCGACGAGGGTCCGCGTGAACCGAACCTCGACAAGATCCGGTCGTTGCCCGTGCTCGAAGCAGGTGGCCGAGTCACCGCCGCGGCAGCGTCGCAGACGAGCGATGCATCGGCGTCGTTGCTGATCGCCAACGAGAAGGCAGTGAAGGACCACGGCCTGACGCCGCGAGCGCGCATCCATCACCTGAGCGTGATGGCCGACGATCCGATCTTCATGCTCTCGGCCCCGATCCCCGCCACGAAGCGGGCGCTCGAGCGCACCGGCATGACCGCCGCCGACATCGATCTCGTCGAGATCAACGAGGCCTTCGCACCGGTCGTGCTCGCCTGGCTGAAGGACACCGAGTTCACGCCCGAACAGACCAACGTGAACGGTGGCGCCATCGCGCTCGGTCACCCCCTGGGCGCCACCGGCGCCAAGCTCATGACGACGCTGCTCCACGAACTCGAGCGCACCGGCGGCCGCTATGGGCTCCAGACGATGTGCGAAGGCGGCGGCCAGGCGAACGTGACGATCATCGAACGGCTGTAGAGCGCCCACGTTCGCTTCGCAGGAACACGGCGAACGTGACGATCATCGAACGGCTGTAGAGCACGATCGCGTTGTCGCGGTCAGCTGTAGGCGAGTTCGGCAGCAAGTTGTCACAGCGTGGACCCAAAATGTGAGGTATGGGTGGACCAGGGTCGGGGGGCCACGTTCTCGTGAGGTGGCGAGGTGCGTGAAGCACCCCGGTTCGCACGTGGTTTGCTCGGTGCCAGTACCAGCTCCGTGACCGAGCCACGCATAACTGGACGATCTCCTGGTATGACGCCTGACCAGACCCGACGTGCGAGACCCCTGAAGATCCGGCAATCTGGGTGGCGTGCCGCAGATCGTCGAAGGAGAGCCTGCGCGGGTTCCGTCGCTTCGCTCACTCGTGCGTTACCTGCGTGACCGTCGCCAAGCAGACCCTGATTCCACCGAC
>JBBKVY010000030.1:0-6111 GCA_037968675.1 Acidimicrobiales bacterium
ATCTCGATCCCCGCCTCTTCGCGCAGCTCACGGCGGGCACCGTCCTCGGGAAGCTCGTCCCGCTCGATGGCCCCACCGGGAGGAACCACTGTCCGGCCAGCGCCGAGCCCTCGGCCCGCTCCAGGAGCAGGATCTCGTCGTTGCGTTCCACACAGACGACTGCGACCAGTGCGTACATCGGAACGTCGAATCCTGCGTCGACGGCGCTCGGTCCCAGATGATCGCTCATCGACCGGACCGTGATGATCGCTCGCGCGACGGTCCTCGGATCCTGCGCGGCGGCGCCTCAGGGCGGAGTGCGGTGTCGGGCCCCGGCTGGGTCATGAGGCGCTGCAGGAGCTCGAGGGTGTCGAGGAATGCGTCGGCGGGGGTCGAGTCCGGGTCGATCAGGCGATGGAGCCGGAGACCGTCTTCGAGCGCGACGAGCACCATGCCGACCTGGTCGGATTCGACACCGAGATCGACCCCGTTCGCTCGCAGCGTTGTCGCGGCCAGTTCACCGACGAGGCCACGCTTCGCCTCGAGATGCTGTCCGAGGACGGGACGGAGTTCAGGTGTGCGGGCGACGTAGAGCATGAGCTCGACCTGCAGGAGCGGGTTGCGGTGGAGCGGGTCGTCGCGGCCGACGTCGTCTCGGAGCGCGTCGACGAAGGCGG
This sequence comes from Acidimicrobiales bacterium, assembly GCA_037968675.1. Classification (GTDB taxonomy): domain Bacteria; phylum Actinomycetota; class Acidimicrobiia; order Acidimicrobiales; family Salinilacustritrichaceae; genus Salinilacustrithrix. Next base: position 657 of record JBBKVY010000030.1, read on the forward strand.
CCGGGTCAGCCTGGCGGTGGAGGAGCGCGTCGTTGTGGGACTGGCTCGCGGCAAGGTGGTCCTCGAGCATGGCGACCGCGAGCTCTTCCTTGGTCGAGAAGTTCGAGTAGAAAGCGCCCCGTGTGAACCCCGCCGCGACGGCGATCTGTTCGACGGAGGTTCCTGCCACACCGCGCTGGGCGAACACGTCGGCTGCGGCGGTGATGATTCGGTCCCGTGTCTCCTCACGGGTGGGCCGAACGCGAGGGGTTGACATTCCCTACACGATACATCATCGTATCGACTCGATACACAGATGTATCGAATCGATGTGGAGGTTGGATCATGCGCGCCGGGGAACCGAGCAAGACCGCCGAGCACAACGCGCTGTTCCGCGCCCTCGAGACCACGCGCTCGGGTGCCGCTGCGCCCATCGCCGACCCCCTCGCGTCCACCTTCCTCTCGCCGCCCTTGTGCTGGGTCGCCCGCCTCGGACGGTCACAACACGCGCACCGGGTCATCGTCGGAATCATCGATCGTCGTTGGCCCGGAGTCCGTTCGTCCGTCGTCGCTCGTACCCGGCTGATCGACGAAATCCTCCAGGAGACCGTGCCCTGCACCAGACAGACCATCCTCCTCGGCGCCGGGTTCGACTCGCGCCCCTACCGGCTTGCATGCCTGCGCGAGGGCCCGGTCTTCGAGGTCGATCACCCCGACACCCAGCGCCGCAAGCGCGCCATGCTCGAACAGAGTCGTGTCTCCCATCGCGACGCCCGGTTCGTGTCCACCGACTTCACGATGGGCGGGCTCGACGCGAGCCTCGCGTCAGCCGGCTATGACCCCGAGCAACCGACCCTGTTCGTCTGGGAGGGCGTCACCAACTACCTGAACGACGATGCCGTCGACGCCACCGTGCGGTGGTGCGGGGGTGCCGCCGCTGGCAGCCACCTCGTGTTCACCTACGTCGACAGACTCGTGCTCGAGGACCCGAGCCAGTACGCGGGGGCCGAGCGGGTCCTCGCCACCTCGAGAAGAGCCGGGGAAGCCGTCACCTTCGGCATGGATCCGAAGGAGGTCTCCGGCTACCTGAGCGAACGCGGGCTCATGCTGAAGACCGACGTCGGAGCGACCTCCTACCGACAGGCGTACTACGGCGACGCTGCGCAACAGATCCACGGCCATGAGTTCTATCGAGTGGCGCACGCACACATTCCGTCGGCGTCGGACACCGGATGACGCGAGTCAGCACGACCAGTGAGCTTGCAGGAAGCGCCGCAAGGCGGCGTTGAAGGGCTCGACCGCGTCGACACTGCCGACGTGGCCGCGCCTGGCAGCTGGACCAGTTCGGCGTGGGGAGGGACAAGCCGACCAGATGGGGGTTCGCAACCCGAGCGCCGTGACGAACTCAGCCAGAGCGTCCGCACAGCCACCCATGCCGAACGACTCCGGTGGATCGCCAGAGCCACCGGCACCCGGGCGGTCCAGGGCGACAACGTCGAACTCGTCAGCCAAGGCGTCCAGCTGTGGCCGCCAGGTCGAGGACCCGTCGTCGACGAACTCGCCGTACGGTCCGGGGATGCAACCTTTCGAGCTCGTGATCTTCGACTGCGACGGCGTCCTGGTCGACAGCGAACGACTGATCGTGAAGCTCGAAGCCCAGATGTTCCAGGAGCGTGGGTGGGACCTGACGGAGGAGGACATCCTTCGCGAGTTCGTCGGGCTCTCCGATGATGCGATGCGAGCGCGCCTGTCGGAGTTGGTGGGCGAGGAACTCGGCGCAGACTGGGATGCGGAGTACACCGATCGGTACCGAGGAGCCCTCGCCGGCGACCTCGAAGCCGTGCCGGGTGTGGCCGAGGCCGTCGATGCCGTCGAGCAGGCCGGTCTCGCCACGTGCGTGGCGTCGAGCGGCAGCCACGAGAAGATGGCGCTGACGCTGGGGAAGACCGGGTTGCTCGATCGCTTCGCTGGACGGATCTACAGCGCAACCGATCCCGACGTCGCCGCCGGCAAACCTGCTCCTGACCTGTTCCTCCACGCCGCCGCGCGCATGGGAGTCGTCCCCGCGAGATGCGCCGTGGTGGAGGACAGTCCATACGGTGTCGCGGCGGCCCTCGCAGCGGGCATGACGCCGTTCGGATTCTCCGGAAGCGTCATCCCCGCCGACCGCCTCGCAGGCGACGGGGTGACGGTCTTCGACTCGATGTCTGCACTCCCGTGCCTCGTGACCGCGTGCGTGTGAGCCACCCCGAGCGATGAGTGCCGCCCTGCGGTCGTCACATCGCCCAGCCGCCGTCGTGGGCGACGAACTGACCGGTCACGAACGCGCACGTCCCATCGAGGAACCCGAGGCCGAGCGCCGCGCACTCTTCGACGGTTCCGAGTCGGCGCATCGGTGTCTGCTGCTCGATCGTGGCGCGGACCTCAGGATCGTCGGCGCCACTGGCGCGACGGAACTCGGGGAAGTCCATGAAGTTGGTGCCGATGGCGTTCACCTGGACGCCGTTTCGGGCGACCTCGTCGGCGACGTTGCGGACCAGGTGGTTCGCGCCGGCACGGGCCGACGAATAGAGCGGTGCCCCCGGCGTCGGGCGAGCTCCCGACGCGCTGGTGAAGAGCAGCACCTGGCCACTCCCCTGCGCCACCATGACCGGCACGACCGCTCGGAGGAAGTGGTACGGCGCCTCGATGCAGCCCCGCACGACGGCCTGGAGATCGTCGATCGACGACTTCGTGAAGCGGCCGGTGACGACGTTGCCTGAGAACCCGGTGGCGGCGTCGATGCGCCCGAACCGTGCGGTCGCTGCGTCGACCAGCGCAGCCGAGGCCGCCGGATCAGCGAGATCGCGCACGCCCGTGACCACCTCCACCGAGGCACCTGCCGCCTCGAGGTCGGCGACCAGTCCGTCCTCGGGATCGCCGACGACCAGATCGTGCTCGCGGGCGGCGAGACCCCGGGCGAGGGGCGGGCCCACGAAGAAGCTGGTGTTGGCGACGATGGCGACACGACGAGAAGACATGACAACAGGCTGGCATTGCGTGACCGACGTCGCTTGCGGGTCCGGTCAGTTCGCCTATAGAACTGACCACGGTCATCGAAATGACCGGGTCAACTCCGAGGGGGACGTCATGACCGACGCGAGCGAGTGGCACAAGACGGCGTGCGTGTTGTGCTCGGCCAACTGCGGGGTCGAGATCAAGCTCGACGGCCGTCGATTCGCGCGGGTGCGCGGGGACAAGGACCACGTCGAGTCGAAGGGCTACACGTGCGAGAAGGCGCTGCGCCTCGACCACTACCAGAACGGTCGACACCGCCTGCAGAAACCATTACGGCGTACGGCCGACGGTTCGTACGAAGAGATCGACTGGGACACCGCGATCACCGAGGTGGCCGCTGGCTTCGCGAAGATCCGTGACGACCACGGTGGCGACAAGATCTTCTACTACGGCGGTGGCGGCCAGGGGAACCACCTCGGTGGCGGCTACGCCAGCGGCACCCGTGCAGCGATCGGGTCGCGCTACTCGTCCAATGCGCTCGCACAGGAGAAGACGGGCGAGTTCTGGGTCGACGGTGAGCTGTTCGGCGCGGCCGACTGCCACACGACCGGCGACTACGAACACGCCGACGTCGCGGTGTTCTGGGGCAAGAACCCGTGGCAGTCCCACGGCTTCCCGCGTGCTCGCGTCGTGCTCAAGGAGATCGCCCAGGATCCGGCCCGCACGCTGATCGTCGTCGACCCGAAGCGCAGCGAGACCGCCGACCTGGCCGACATCCACCTTCGGCCGGTGCCCGGCGGCGACTCGTTCCTGCTGACCGCGCTGCTCGCGACACTCTTCGACGAAGGGCTCGTCGACGGCGACTTCATCGGTGCCAGGACCGTCGGCATCGACGACATCGAGCGGGTCTTCGCCGGCATCGACATCGCCGACTACTGCGAACGATCGGGCGTGCCCGAGGCCGACGTGCGTCGCACCGCACGCGTCATCGCCGCTGGGTCGACGTCGATCTTCGAGGACCTCGGGATCCAGATGGGTCTGCACTCGACGATGAACAGTTACCTCGAGAAGCTCGTCGTCCTCCTGACCGGGAGCTTCGGGACGCAGGGCGGGATGAACCTGCACACGGCGTTCGGGCCGCTGTTCGGGCGTCACGACGACCGCACCACGCCGGTGACCGGCCACCGCCTCGTCACCGGGCTGGTGCCGTGCAACATCATCCCCGACGAGATCGTCACCGACCACCCAGACCGTTTCCGGGCGATGCTCGTCGAGTCGGGCAACCCGGCCCACAGCCTCGCCGACTCGGCGCGGTGGCGCGAGGCCTTCGAGGCCCTCGAGTTCTCCGTGGTGATCGACGTGGCGATGACCGAGACCGCCCGACTCGCCGACTACGTGCTGCCGGCGGCCAGCCAGTACGAGAAGTGGGAAGCCACCTTCTTCACCCTCGAGTTCCCGGAGAACTCGTTCCACCTCCGCGCGCCGATCCTCGAACCCGAAGGCGAGACCCTGCCGGAACCCGAGATCCATGCCCGCTTGTGTCGCGAGCTCGGCGCCATCACCCACGACGACATCGCGCCGCTGCGCGAGGCGGCGGCGCAGGGTCGCGACGAATTCATGGCCGCGTTCCTCGCCGCCGTCGGCGCGAAGCCGGAGCTCAACCGGATGGTTGCGGTGTTGCTGTACGAGACGCTCGGGGCGACGCTCGAGGGCGGAGGCGCGCCGGCCGCACTGTGGGGGCTGGCGCAGAAGCTGACCATGGCGGAGCCCATCGCGATTGTCGCCGCCGGATTCACGTCCGGCGACGAACTGTTCGACGCCGTCCACAGCGGTCGTAGCGGCGTCATCTTCTCGGTCGACGACTACGACGCGACCTGGAGCCGCATCGTCCACGCCGACGGAAAGATCCACCTCGCCATCGCTGAGTTGCTAGCCGAGGTCGACGGCCTGGCCGACGAGACGCTCGAGCGGCCGGCCGAGTGGCCGTTCGTCCTGGCCGCCGGCGAGCGCCGATCCTCGACTGCCAACACGATCTTCCGTGACCCCGACTGGCGAAAGAAGGACCGAGATGGCTCGCTTCGAGTCCACCCCGACGATGCCGCAGCGGTCGGCCTGGTCGACGGCGGCCGGGCGAAGGTCATCACCGAATCCGGCGAGGCCGTCGCGCTCGTCGAGTTCCACGACGGCATGCTCCCCGGCTTCATCTCACTCCCCAACGGCTTCGGTGTCGACCATCCCGGAGGAGACGGCGACGCCATTGCCGTCGGTGTCGCACCGAACGAGCTCACGTCGTCCATGGCGCGCGACTGGTTCGCGGGCACGCCGCACCACAAGCACGTTCCCGCCCGGCTGGAAGCAGTCCCTGCACTGCTGGATGCGGGCTGAATGCGGCGCACCCGCTTCGACGAATGGCCGTGCCCGATCGCCCGGACCACCGACCTGATCGGTGACTGGTGGACGCCGATCATCATGCGCCAGG
>JBBKVY010000031.1:0-5031 GCA_037968675.1 Acidimicrobiales bacterium
CCGACTTCTATCCGTCCTGCCCCGTCCAGGGGCTCCGGTGACCGCCGGATCCAGAGGAAGGTGTTGATAGGCATGCGCGCCTATGAACTCATGGTCATCATCAATGGCGAACTCGACGAAGAGGCCGCCACCGCCCAGGTCACACAGATCGAAGGGCGTCTGAACGACGTCGGCACGGTCGGTTCCACCGACTTCTGGGGCCGACGTACCTTCGCCTACGAGATCGACCACAAGACCGAGGGCTCGTACGTGGTCTTCGAGGTCCTGGCCGATCCGGGAGCGCTCGACCCTGTCGAACGCTCGCTGCGACTCGCGGACGAGATCGTCCGCCACAAGGTCATCCGCCTCCCCGACCATGAGGCCGCCAAGCGCGGGCTCATGGGTTCGGCCGCGGCTGAATAGAGGAGAGAACCATGGCATTCGACAACACCGTCACCGTGATCGGCAACGTCACCCGTGACCCGGAACTCCGCTACCTCAACAGCGGCACCGCGCTCGCCAGCTTCGGCGTGGCGTGGAACAACCGGTACAAGAACGCGCAGGGCGAACAGATCGAGGACACCAGCTTCTTCGACGTCACCTGCTGGCGTGACCTGGCCGACAACGTCGCCGAGTCGATCTCCAAGGGCGATCGAGTGATCGTCTACGGCAAGCTCGAGCAGCGCTCGTGGGAGACCCAGGAGGGCGACAAGCGCTCCAAGGTCGAGATCGTGGCCGACGAGGTCGCACCGTCCCTTCGCTGGGCCACGGCACAGGTCTCCAAGATCCGCCGCGACGGCCCCTCCGGTGGAGGCTCCGGCGGCAACGCCGGCGGCGCCCCGCCTCGCAACGAACCCCCTGCCTACGACGACGCCGAGGAGCCCTTCTGATGGCTGCCCGCCCCCGCCAGAACAAGAACAAGGACAACGCTCGTCGCTCCAAGAAGCGGATCAGCATCCTGACCCAGGAGAAGGTCACCTACGTCGACTACAAGGACGTCAACCTCCTCCGCCGCTTCCAGTCCGACCGGGCCAAGATCCGCGCTCGTCGTGTGACCGGCAACAGCAGCCAGCAGCAGGCCGAGATCGCCATGGCGATCAAGAACGGCCGCGAGATGGCACTGCTGCCCTACACCAACCGGGTCACTCAGCAACGCGGTGGCGGTCGTGGCCGAGACGGCGACCGTCGTGGCCGTGACGACGATCGTCGTGATGATCGCGACGACCGTGACAGCGCACCCGCGGCCGAGACGGACGAGGCGACGACCTCGGTCGACACCGGTGCCGACACGCAGACCGACGACACGTCGGTCGCCGCGGATGTGGAGACGACCGAAGAGATGGACACATGAAGGTCATCCTCCGTACCGATGTCGACCAGGTCGGCAAGCGGGGCGACCTCGTCGACGTCAACGACGGCCACGCCCGCAACCACCTGATCCCCAAGGGATTGGCGATGCGGGCCACGCCGTCGGCCGAGACCCAGGCCGCGCACATGCGCAAGGCCGCCGAGGTCCGGGACACGAACGCGGTCGAGGCTGCGCAAGACATCGCCACGGCGATCGTTCCCCAGACCATCTCCATCACGGCCAAGGGCCACGACGGCGGCGCGCTCTTCGGCGCGGTGTCCGAGACCGACATCGTGAACGCCGTGAAGGCGCAGACCGACATCGATCTCGACCGCAAGATCATCACCATCGACGAGCCCATCAAGGCTGCGGGGACCCACTACGTGATGGCCAAGGTCCACCACGAGGTGCAGTTCCCGATCACCATCGAGGTCACTGCCGAAGGCGACGAGTGACCGACCGTGGCCAATCCGTCAGTCTCATGACGGAATTCACCGTGTCGTCATCGATCCGTGGGCGAGATGCCGACGAATCCGACAAATCGCACACACTTCTCCACAGTTTCCACAGACGTATCCCCAGACTGCGCCCCTAGCGCCCCACAGGCCGGTGGCGCGAGGGTGAACACCCGCCATCCCCGTTCTTCTCGCACCGTCCCGTCTTCGTAGAGGCCCTGCTTCGATGTCCAGTCCCGCAATCCACCTTGATTCAACGCGCTCGAACCGCCCCAACGGGGCGGCCGGGCGGGTCCCGCCGTGCGATCTGATCGCCGAGCAGAACCTGCTCGGCGCCATGATGCTGTCGAAGGAGGCGATCTCGGCCACGGCGCCGATGCTGCGGCCCGACGATTTCTACAAGCCGGCGCACGCCCATGTCTTCGACGCCGTCCTCAGCCTCGACTCGGCGGGCGAACCGGCCGACCCGGTCACCGTGGCCGACGAACTCGGCCGGGCCGGCGTGCTCGAATCCATCGGCGGCCGGTCGCTGCTGGCCGACATCGTCACCACGGCCCCGGCCGTCAACAACGCCACTCGCTACGCCAAGATCATCGCCGACCATGCACTGCTCCGGCGCCTCATCGGCATCGGTGGCGAGATCTCCGAGATCGGCTACGACCTGCCCGACGACGTCGACAAGGCGGTCGACCGGGCCGAGTCGCTGGTCTACGACCTCGGTCAGCGGCGGGTCACCGACACGCTGGTGCCGATCGAGGGGTTGCTGTCGGACACCCTCGACCGGCTCGAGGCGCTCGTCGAACGGGGCGACGCCATCACCGGCCTACCGACCGGATTCGTCGACCTCGACCGGCTGCTGTCGGGCCTCCAACCGTCCACACTCAACGTGATCGGTGCCCGTCCGGCCATGGGCAAGACGTCGTTCGCGCTCAACCTCACGGCGAACGCCGCATTCCAGTCCCGCCGTCCCGTCGTGTTCTTCAGCCTGGAGATGGGCAATCTCGAGCTGACGCAGCGCCTGCTGTGTGCCGAGGCCCAGATCGACTCGACCAAGGTGCGTGACGGCCGCCTCCAGGACGCCGAGTGGGACCGCATCGCGCTCGGCGTGAGCCGCCTGGCCGATGCCCGCCTGTACCTCGACGACAACCCCAACACGACGGTGATGGAGATCCGGGCCAAGTCGCGCCGGCTCAAATCCCAGTTGGGTGATCTCGGCATGGTGGTCATCGACTACATGCAGCTCATGCAGGGGCGTAGCCGGGCCGAGTCCCGCCAGGTCGAGGTGTCAGAGATGTCCCGCGGGCTCAAGATCCTCGCCCGCGAACTCGAGTGTCCCGTCGTCGCGCTCAGCCAGCTCTCCCGGACCCTCGAGTCCCGCACCGACAAACGGCCGATGCTCGCGGACCTGCGCGAGTCCGGTTCGATCGAGCAGGACGCCGACGTCGTGATGTTCCTGTACCGCGATGAGGTGTACAACACCGACTCACCCGACCGGGGCATGGCCGAGGTCATCATCGCCAAGCACCGCAACGGCCCCGTCGGCAAGGTCAACCTCGCCTTCCGCAACCACCTCACCCGCTTCGACAACATGGCCCAGCTCTGAGTCGCGACCGCGCCGGTCAGGCCGGGCGGCGTCGGTAGCAGAGATCCACCGGGTGACGGCCGGCGTCGAGGCCGGCCCGTTCGTAGCGGGTCACCGGCCGCCACGAGGGTCGTCGCGAGACCCCACCGTCGAACGAGGCGTGCGCATCGAGGTGGTCGACGGCCCAGTCGACGTAGTCCACCGAGTCGGAGGCGATCCGCATCGGTGCGTCGGGACCGAGCCGGTCGGCGACGAGGTCGAGGACGTCGGGCCGGACGAAGCGTCGCTTGTGATGGCCGGTCTTGGGCCACGGATCGGGAAAGAAGAGGTGGAGTCCGGCCAGCGCCCCGGATGGCAGTCGGTGATCGAGGAGGTCGACACCGTCGCCTCGCTCGACGAACAGGTTCGGCACGGCACCGGACGCGCACACCTCGAGCAGTCGGGCCACGCCGGGAATGTGGACGTCCACGGCCACCAGGTCGACCTCCGGGGCGGCCGCGCAGAATGCGAGTGCCGCGTCTCCGTGGCCGCACCCGACCTCGAGGACGAGGGGTCGGGTCGGATCGGGGCGTCGGTCGAGACCGTGCGCCGGCCCGAGGTCGTCGATCAGATCCTGGATCCGCGGGGTCACCCGCCCGTGCCGGCCGTGGAACGTGCGAATCCGCGTGTCTCGCCATCGGTCGGCGGCGTCGATCTCGGTCGTCACGCCGCCATCGTGGCACTGCGTCCCGGAATTGCCTCAAGTCGGTCACGGAACCGGTCGATCCTCTCCCCGTGCGGGGAGCGTTTCGGTATGGTGACGGCGTCGTGGGCGGCGACCCAACTGCTGGAGACCCGCGCCCACCGTGCTGAAGCCCCGAACCATCGCCGCCGTCGTCGTTGTCGGCCTGGCCACATGGCTCCCGGTTGCCGCGGGCGCGCAATCCGACACCGAGACCGAGCGAGACGGGGTCAAGCAACGCCGCGGACAGGTGGCGGACGACCTCGACGTGCTCGGCGCCACCGATGCGGAGATCGGGGCCGTGCTCGACGACATCGACGCCGACCTCGCCGCTCAGGAGGACCTCGTCACCGAGGCGGAGTCCGCGTCGGCGTCGGCGGCCGACGCCGTCCGCGGAGCCGAGGCCGATCTGCGGGCGGCGCAGCGCGATGTCGACGCGCTCGAGGAGGCAATCCGCGAGATGGCGGTGGCGTCGTTCATCCATCCCCCGAGCGTCGACCTGGTCGAGAGTCTGAGTGCCGTGTCGCTCTCGGACGCGATCCTGCAGAAGACGTACCTCGACGCCCGCGCAAAGCGCGATGTCCGCCTGCTCGACCTGCTCGAAACCGCCGAGACCGAGGCCGAGACGCGCGCCGCCGAGCTGGCGGTCGCGGCCGAGGAGGCCGATGTCGCCGTCGCTGCCGCCGAGGACGCGCTCCAGTCCCTTCGAGCGGAGCAGACACGCCAGCGCGCGTTCGCCTCCGATCTCCAGGAGCGGATCGATGCCCGCCTCGGCGAGGCCGCCGTCCTCGCCGATCTGGATGCCGAGCTGGCAGACCAGATCGCCGCCGAACAGGCGGCGCTCATCGCGCGGATCCCACCGCCCCCGGAGCCTGATCCCATCGTCGCGAGCAGCGCGTCGCAGCCGGCCGAGACGCCAGGGACCACCTCGACGACGGCGCCACCG
>JBBKVY010000032.1:0-6648 GCA_037968675.1 Acidimicrobiales bacterium
ATCATCGACGGTGAGGCGGACGGGCGGGTCGGGCGGGACCGGCACCGTGAGGGTCGCCGGATCGAAGGTGAGCCGGTGCTCGTAGCCGCAGGTCCCGAATCCGAACCGGTCGTAGAAACCCTGGTCGAACATGCCCAGGGCTGCGACCGCCGCGCCGTCGGCAACACCGGCGGCGAGCGTCTCGCCCATCAGGGCCGACGCGAGACCCTGTCGACGACCGACATGGCTGGTGGTGACCGAAGCGATCACGCACAGCGGGAGGTCGGTCTGGAGGTGGCGGATCGATCCCGCGCCGCGGCTGACCGTGCATTCGGCCTCGCCGGCGATGTCGGCGACCAGGGTGACCTGCACATCGAGCATGTCGCGTAGGCCGCGCGCCTCGTCCTCCTCGCCGGCGTCGATCCATCCGACCTCGTGCCAGATGCGCGCGATCGCGTCGAGATCGCGCTGGCGTTCATACGGACGTCCCACCGGCATGACCCGAGTCTGCCCCGACCCACACGGGATCTTGCGGCCGTTTCCGTCGAGGGGTCGCCACAACGGCCGCAAGATCCCGTGTGTGGTCAGTGGAGGAAGTGGCGTTCTCCGGTGAAGACCATGGCGACGCCGAGGTCGTCGGCGGCGGCGATGCACTGGTCGTCGCGGACCGAACCGCCGGGTTGGATGATGACCGCGACGCCGGCAGCGGCCGCCGCCTCGATGCCGTCGGGGAACGGGTAGAAGGCGTCCGAGGCACAGGCCCCGCCCTCGGCCCGACCGTCGGCCTTCACGGCCGCGATCTGGCCGGCCTCGACCCGGTTCTGCTGGCCGGCACCGATGCCCCATGCCGTGCCGTCCTTGGCGAGCACGATCGAGTTCGACTTCACCCAGCCGCACACCCGCCACGCGAACGCAGCGTCGGCCAGTTCGTGGTCGGTGGGCTGGCGCGTCGTGACGACCTGCCAGTCGGACGGGCCCACGTCGAAGTGATGGGCACGCTGGACGAGCCAGGTGTCGTTCAGCTGCCGGATCGCCCGCGGACCCGGGCCGGGAGCAGGGAGGGTGAGCAATCGGGTGTTCTTCCGCTTGGCGATCAGGGCATCGATCACGCCGTCGTCGTATCCCGGCGCGATCACGACGTCGGCCTGTGCGGCCTCGACCATCTCGTCGACGGTCGCAGTGTCGATGGGCTCGGACATGGCGACGATGCCGCCGAACGCGGAGCGGGGGTCGCAGGCGAACGCGTTGCGGTACGCCTCGGCCAACGTGTCCGCGACCGCCGCCCCACACGGGTTGGCGTGCTTGATGATGGCAACGGACGGCTTGCCCGACTGGCGGGCGAGATCGTGGGCCAGGTTCCAGGCGGCGTCGGCGTCGAAGATGTTGAGGTAGCTGAGCGCGAGGCCTGCGTGTTGGTCGATCTGGTCCCACACGCTCGTGGTCCCCTGCTGCCGATAACGGGCCCCTTCCTGGTGTGGGTTCTCGCCGTAGCGAAGCACCTGTTCGTCGCGCGCCAGCGCGAGGTGGATGGTCGGCGGAAGCTCGGCCGGCTCCGGGTCGGTCTCGTCGAACCACGACACGACGGCGGCGTCGTAACCCGCCGTGTGGGCGAAAGCCTTGCGGGCCAGTCGCCGGCGGGTGGCGTCGCCGATCGCGCCATCGGTGCGGATCTCGGCGAGGACCGGTCCGTAGTCGGCGGGGTCGACGACGATGCCGACATGGGCATGGTTCTTGGCTGCGGCACGGACCATCGCCGGGCCACCGATGTCGATCAGGTCGACGCTGCGATCCTGACCGTCGGCCTCGAGCTTGCGTCCGCCGGCATCGCCGGCGGCCCCGGGATCACCGAAGGGGTAGAGGTTCGACACCACGAGGGCGAACGGTTCGATCTCGTACTTCTCCAGATCGACCTGGTGCTCGGGATCGGTCGGGTCGGCCAGGATGCCGCCATGGATCTTCGGGTGCAGGGTCGCGACCCGGTGCCCGAGGATCGCCGGATACCCCGTCACCGATTCCGTGTCGTCCACTTCGACGCCGGCCGCACGGATCGCCGCTGCGGTGCCGCCGCTGGAGACCAGCTCCCACCCGGCGGCGGCGAGCCCCTGGGCGAGCTCGACCACACCGGCCTTGTCGTACACGGACAGGAATGCCCTCATCGGGTCTCCTCAGCAAGGGGGTGGCGGTCGAGCAGTTCGGGACGGGCGAGCACGGCGCGGATCGTCGCGGGATAGAGCGTGCGTTCGACCACCTTGATCCGCTCCTGGAGCGTCTCGGGGGTGTCGCCGTCGTGGATGGGGACGGCCTCCTGCGCGAGGATCGGCCCGGCGTCCATCTCGAGGGTGGCGACGTGGATCGTGCATCCCGTGACCTTCACGCCGTAGTCGAGCGCCGCCTCGACCGCATGCCACCCCTTGAACGCCGGGAGCAGCGCCGGGTGGGTGTTCAGGATCCGGAACGGGTAGGCGTCGTGGATCGCCTGACCGAACACGGTCCCGTAGCCGGCCATCACGACCACCTCGACGTCGGCGCGACGCAGGATGTCGGCGACCTCGGCCGTGTAGCCCTCGCGGTCGAACGACGCCCCGAACGACGAGCGCTCGTGGACCACGAACTCGACACCGTGTCGCTCGGCGACCTCGGTGGCTCGACAGGGCCGGTCGACCAGGACGAGACCGACCGGTATCCCGTCGGTGAGGATGGCGTCGAGCAGCGTGCCCCCACCGGAGGCGAGGACGCCGACCTTCGGAGGTCCGGCGCTCGCGATCCCGGTCTTCCGCATCGGGTGCGGAAGCTAGCAGTCCACGATCGGACCGGGAATCGAGCACCCGAGGGCCGCGCCGGGTCGTGGGACGAACCTGCGACGACTACGAGCAGTCTCCGGCCAGCGCTCCCGAATCGTCGCGCCAGCAGACCCGTTGGGTGTCATCGCCCGCCGACAGATAGCGGGCGAAGCAGACGTCCCGGCCCCGGCGCCCCCACGCGTCGCAGTCGGACACGGCGCGGGAGGGTGCGTCGTAGCCAGGACGCACGATCACCCAGAACCCGGCCCGCAGTGCCGGCCACTCGCTCCCCCGCACGACGACAGCATCAGGAACCGAGTCGACCACCGTTGCGAACGAGCGCGACAGCGCCGCCCCACCGGCCGAGGCCGGCACCGACGACACCTGCGCCACCCACCCCTCGGCGAGATCTGCCGGCGTGCGAATCGGGAGTCCTGCCGGTTCTGGATCGAGTGGCGGGTCCGACGTCACGACCGCCGCCTCCGCCGTCGGTTCCGTGGTGGCCACGGGCACCGTGGTCGTCGTGACGACGGTCGTGGTCGGCGCAGTGGCCGGGGACTCCGTCGTCTCGCTCGACGTCGATGCGACACCGGTCGTCGTGCTACGCGCCGCGTCGGTCCCCAGCACCGTGGGTTCGAAGGCCGCCGGATCGCCGCCGATCACGACGACGGCCGCGACCACGAGCGTGAAGACGAGCACCGCGACACCCACGATCGGGACGACGGGGAGTCGGTCGACCCACGTCGCCGCGCGCTGGGGGATCTCGGGGCCGGCGTCGCGCATCGGGATCGACCACGGCGTGTCGTGTTGGGAATCGTCCATGACGTCACCATGGAACCAGCACCGGGCGGCAAAGTGGTGGTCCTCCGTTCCGTGTCGTACCCGAGGTCCACGGCGCGGGGGTCATCCCAATGGGGGATCCTGACAGCCGCTGACGCCACCGCCGCCGCCGGGATCCGACGACGACTCGAGCGGTGGGATGAATCCGGAGCCGGGATCGTCGGTGGTCACGTACCGGATGACGGCGTTGGCGATGGCCGTGGCTTCGCTCTCACGGAACGTGGACGTCTCGAGCAGCGCGGCTTCCGCCGGGTTCGAGACGTACGACGACTCGCTGAGCACGCCCGTGATCCCCTGCGATCGTCGCAGGATGCCGTAGAAGTCATCACCATCGTTCAGTGACCGTCGGGCGTGCGCTCCCGAGTCGCCGCCCACGACCCAGTCGGTCCCGTAGGGCGACAGCTTGGCCTGCAACTCCTCGTAGATCAGGCCGGCGAGGCGTTTCGAGTCGGGGTCGTCGAGCTGGTGGTAGGTCTCGCTGCCCGGTGTCGACGACTTCCGGGTCGCCCCGGAGTTGTGGTGGATCGAGACGAACGCCACCGGTCGCAACGCGACGGCGAGCGAGGCCCGGGTGTCGATCGTGACGCGCACGTCGGTCGACCGCGTCATCACGACGATGGCACCGCGCTGTTCGAGCAACCGCTTCACTCGTAGGGCGACATCGAGGTTGACGTCTTCCTCGCTGACGCCGCTCGGCCCGATGGCTCCGGTCTCGCTGCCACCGTGCCCGGGGTCGAGCACGACATGTGCACCCTCGATCGGCTGGCCGTCGACGTCGACTTCGTTGGCACACGGCGTCTTCACCAGCCACGCCCCGTCCTCGCCACCGATGACGGGCACGACGAACCCGTTGCCGGTGACGACCGCCGGCACACCGTCGACCTCGGGCACGGGTCCGAAGACCGGTGGTCCCTCGGGCTCCGCCGTCGTCGAGGTGGCCTCGGAAGACGCGTCCGGACCGCCGCCCCCGGACGAGAGGACAACGATGATCGACCCGACGAGTCCGATCGCGAGTCCGAGACGGAGCAGCCGTTGGTTCAGGACACTCGCTGCTTACAGATCGTTGACGACGTCGACCATGAGCTCGCCGGCCTCGGTCGGGTTGTTGCCGACCCTGACGCCCGCGTCCTCGAGCGCCTCGCGCTTGGCGGCCGCCGTGCCCTTGCCGCCGGAGACGATGGCGCCGGCGTGGCCCATCTTCTTGCCGGGGGGTGCGGTGACGCCGGCGACGTAGGCGGAGACGGGCTTGGTCATCTTGGCCTTGATGAACTCGGCGGCCTCTTCCTCGGCGGAGCCGCCGATCTCACCGATCATCATCACCGCCTTGGTCTCGGGGTCGGCCTCGAAGGCCTCCAGGCAGTCGATGAAGCTGGTGCCGGGGACCGGGTCGCCGCCGATGCCGACGCAGGTGGTGACGCCGATGTCGGCCAGCTTGAGCTCGTAGAGGGCCTGGTAGGTGAGGGTCCCGGACCGGCTCACGATGCCGACCGGGCCGCCGGGCTTGGCGATCTCCCCTGCGGTGATCCCGATGTTGGCCTTGCCCGGGCTGATGAGCCCGGGGCAGTTGGGCCCGAGGATCCGGGTGCCGGGGTGGTCTCGCTTGACCTTGTTGAAGAACCAGGCCTCGTCCTGGGCGGGGACGCCCTCGGTGATGACCACGACCAGCTCGAGGCCGGCCTCGGCCGCCTCCATCACTGCGCCCTTGACGCCGGGGGCGGGGATGAACACGCAGGACGCGGTGGCACCGGTGGCCTCCTTGGCCTCGGCGACGGAGGCGAAGATGGGGATGCCCTCGACGTCGGTGCCGGCCTTCTTGGGGTTGGTGCCGGCCACGACCTGGGTGCCGTAGTCGCGGTTGCGGAGGCCGTAGAACCGGCCCTGTGAGCCGGTGAGGCCCTGGTAGATGACCTTGGTGGTCTCATCAACGAAAATGCTCATGCTTCGTCCTCACTCGCTCGCTGCGCTCGCTCCGTTTGGACGAGTCTGGTCGTGTCGCCTGCGCCGACGCCCATGCTCGCCGACCAGCAAGCTGGATCGGCTCGCCCCTCCTGGGGCTGCGCCCCAGACCCCAGCGGCTGCGCCGGGCGGACGGTCTCGCTGGTCGCCCTCACGCTGGCCCGGCGAGCTCGACGGCGGCCTCGGCGGCCTCGAGCATGGTGGGCTTGGAGATGACCGAGGCCGCGCCCTCGGTCAGGATCGTTCGGCCCTCGGCGGCGTTGGTGCCGTCGAGGCGGATCACCATGGGGATGTCGATGTCGACCCGCTCGAGGGCCTGCACGATCCCGTTGGCGACCTCGTCGCCCTTGGTGATGCCACCGAAGATGTTGATGAAGATGCTGCGCACCTTCTCGTCGCCGGTGATGACTTCGAGGGCTCCGGCCATGACGTCCGCGTTGGCGCCGCCGCCGATGTCGAGGAAGTTGGCCGGGCTGCCGCCGACCTGGTTGATGATGTCGACGGTCGACATGGCCAACCCGGCGCCGTTGGCGATCACGCCCACCGTGCCATCGAGGCCGACGTACTGGAGGCCCTTGTCGTGGGCCGCCTGCTCCCGGGCGTCGCGCTCCTGGGTGGCCTCGTACTCGGTGTGGTCGTGGCGGAAGCCAGCGTTGTCGTCCAGGGTCACCTTGGCGTCGAGGGCGTGGACCTTGCCCTCGGGGGTCAGGATCAGCGGGTTGATCTCGACCAGGTCAGCGTCGCCGTCGACGTAGGCCCGGTACAGCTTGACCAGGATGTCGACCGCACCCTCGGTGGCGTCCGGGTTCAGCTTGGCGGCGGCCACCCACTCCCGGGCGACCTCCTCGGTCAGACCGTCGACCGGGTCGACCCAGATCTTGGCGATGGCGTCCGGATCGGTCTCGGCCACGGCCTCGATCTCGACGCCACCCTGGGCCGAGAGCATGCCCAGGTGCGACTTGGCCGAGCGATCCAGGGTGAAGCTGGCGTAGTACTCCTCGGCGATGTCGGAGGCCTTCTCGACCCAGACCCGCTCGACGGTGTGGCCCTTGATGTCCATGCCCAGGATGGCCTCGGCGTGGGTGCGGACCTC
>JBBKVY010000033.1:0-24932 GCA_037968675.1 Acidimicrobiales bacterium
ACGAACTGGCCGCGGGGATCCGCGAAGTACGACGTGCCGTAGAAGTCGTTGTCGCCCAGGGGTTCGACACCCACGCGGTTGATGGCGGCGACGTAGTACATGTTGGCCGCCGCCGACGCGGTCTGTTCGAGCTGCCAGAGGTAAGCCGACAGGCCTCGGCTGGTGGCCGACGGGTTGAACACGATCTGGGCCCCGTTGAGGCCGAGCGCCCGCCACCCCTCGGGGAAGTGCCGGTCGTAGCAGATGTAAACGCCCACCTTGCCGACGGCGGTGTCGAACACCGGGTACCCCAGGTTGCCGGGACGGAAGTAGAACTTCTCCCAGAAGCCCTTCACCTGCGGGAGGTGGGTCTTGCGGTACTTGCCGAGGTACGTGCCGTCGGCATCGATCACCGCGGCGGTGTTGTAGAGCAGCCCCGGTTGGTCCTCCTCGTAGACCGGGAGCACCAGCACCACGCCCAGTTCCTTGGCCAGCGCCTGGAAGCGCTGGGTGGTCGGCCCGTCGGGGACGGCTTCGGCGTAGCTGTAGTACTCGGCGTCCTGTACCTGGCAGAAGTACGGCCCGTAGAACAGCTCCTGGAAGCACATCACCTGCGTGCCCTGCGCAGCGGCGTCGCGCAGGTGTTTCTCGTGCAGGTCGATCATCGACTCCTTGTCGCCGGTCCATGCCGTCTGGACCACGGCTGCTCTGACGATGTCCGACATCTTGGTTCCCCCGGGTGGTCGACTTCGGTGCGTTGACCATCCATTGTCCGTGCCAGCGGGTCGGCGCACAAGCGCCACCGCGGCGCGGCGAGCCCAAGGCGAAGATCCGGCGCTCTTGACCGCCAGTTGGCCGGTGGCGGACCGCCCCGGTAGATGTCCAGCCGTGCACCACGACGAGGGGCGCGGCGTACGATCGCCACGGTGCGTCCATTCGTGATGGTCGGCGGGAGATCCACGATCCTGGTTTCGGCCCGATCGAGCATGGGCCCGATCGTGTTCGAGACGAACGATGTCCACGGTCGACTCGATGTCGCGATCGTCGATGACCTGCTCCAGACCGATCCCCCGCCGACGGCCCGGATCGAGATCGACCTCGCCAGTCTGCGCTCCGGCAACGACGTCTACGACGCCGAGCTCCGCCGGCGGCTCGACACGAAGCGGTATCCGACCTGCACGCTCGACCTGGTCCAGACGAGCACCACCGGGTCGTCTCGTTTCGCGCTCGGCGGTGAGATCACCTTCCACGGCACGACCCGGCCGATCACCGGAACCGTCGAGGTCGACCGCTCGGTCGGCGGCCGCTACGTCATCACCGGCGACAAGTTGATCGACATCCGGGAATTCCTCATCCCGTCACCCGGTATCCTCCTGCTCAAGATCTACCCGGAGGTCGAGGTCAGAATGTTCGTCGAAGCCGCACCCGACTGCCAGGGAGACCGAGGATGAGCGCATTCTTCGGCTTCATCGTGGGCTACGTGGTCGGCGCACGCGCCGGCAGCGAGGGATTCGACCGACTGGAGGAGGCGTGGCACGAGACACGCCGCTCCGACGAGGTCCGCAACCTCCTCGAACTCGTACGCAGCCACGTCTCGGGAAGCCTCAAGACCGTCGGTGAGCGCCTCCAGGACGACCGGGGAACGATCCTCAGCGACATCGAGGAACGGGCCGCCGCAGCGCGCGCCAGACTCACCCAGGATTGACCGCCGAGAGATCCGAGCGATCCGCCGGGGCCAGTCGGCGATCAGTCCGCCGGCGGGCCGGGATCCGGACGGCGGTTGCGCACGGCGAGCACCGCACCGCCCGCCACCGCCGCGGCGGCGACGCCGATGCCGATGAGCGGGAGCACGCTGCCGTCGTCATCGTCGTCGGCAGCAGCGGCCTGTTCGAGCGTCGTCGTCGGCGCCTGGATGGCGGTGGACGAGGTGGTGGTCTCGTCCGGCTCGTCGGCGATGCCACGAAACGGACCGGTGATCTCGAAGGTGACGCCAGCGTTGGCGCCGTCGGCGTCGATCCCGGGTTCGATGTCGCGCAGCTGACGTGTCGCCGGACCTCGCTGGCTCGAGAAGTAGAGGCGGTCGCCCCCGGGGTTGAACACCGGTCCGGTGATCTCGCTGGCTTCGTGTCCGACGACCTGGAGGAACGGCGCGATCTCGCCATCGGGAGTGATCAGCACGACGCGCATGTTGCCGCCGTCCTCGGCCACGAAGAGATCTCCGGTGCCCTCCTCGACGGTGATGTTGTCGACGCCGAACAGCGTCGACGTCCCCGCCTCCACACCGTCGGGATCGGCCCGGTAGATCTCGGCGAAGGTCTGGGCCCGCACGTCGATCGACTGCACCGCGTTGTCGATCTTGGTGCAGAAGAAGACGACGCCGTCGTGATACCAGATGCCCTCACCGCCGGGAAACACGCGCGCGCCGTCGACCTGGGTGCGGGTCGGCGCCGACTCCCCCGATGGGTCCGGGACCTCCGCCCACGTCACCGAACCGTCGTCGGCCACGAGCGCGGCCTCGAGCAGACCGTCGGACAGATCCGGATACGCCGTCGGCGTGTAGCGGTACAGCAGGCCTTCCGGGTGGTCCTGGGTCAGATACAACTGCTCGGCCTCGGGATCGACCGCCACCGCTTCGTGGGCCCACCGCCCCATGGCCGGATGCGAGACCGCCTCGTCCGACCCGGTGGGATCGCACTCCCACACCAGACCGTGCTCCGAGAAGTCTTCTTCGCACGAGAGCCAGGTCCCCCACGGCGTGGGTCCGCCGGCGCAGTTCGCGAGGCTGCCCTCGAGGATCCGGTAGGCGTCGACGATCTCCCCGTCGGCGTCGTAGTGGACCGAGCTGACACCGCCGAGGCCGGCAGAGAAGACCTCGCTGTTGCAGACGTGGAACCAGCCGCCGTCACCGTCGTCGAAGGTCGCCGCGCCATCCGGGAACACGTGCCACTCGTACCCGGTGTCCCCGACGGGGTCGCCGGAGACGGCGACGATGCGCGACGTGAAACCCTCGGGCAGGATCACGCCGTTCTCGTCCGGTTCGAGTCCGTCGATCGAGCCGTACGGGCTGGTGCCCGCGGTCTGGGCCACGGCGGCGGTGGCGAAGGCCGGGAGCGCTGCGGCCCCGCCCGCAGATGCCAGACCAGCACGGAGGAAATGACGACGGTCCAATGGAACTCCCCGAATCGAGCGGACGCCGGACGGTACCAGTCGTCACCCGGGAGGACAGGCGGACGCGACCGAGACGACGGCCACGACGCTCATGCGCCGGGTGATCGATCCGATGGTGGATACCGATACGGATTCGACATCTCGCGGATCCGGAGCCAGCGGGCGAGGTCCTCGAGATGCGTGGCCACGGCCCACGCGACGGCCACCGCAGCCACCGACTTGAGCATCCGCCACATCACCTCCGGACCCTACCCACGAGGTTCCGACGCATCCCGGCGGGCATCGGTGAACCCAGCTGACCGTTCACGCGGGAAACTCCACGACCATCGTCGTGCCTCGACCGTCGCTCTCGGCCCAGACGCGGCCGCCGAGCAGTTCGGTGTAGCTCCTGACGATCGACAGCCCGATCCCAGCACCGCGCTTCTGTGGCACCATCGTCGACGGCACCTGGTGGAACCGCTCGAACACCGTCTCGATCTCGTCCGCAGGGATCCCCGGGCCTTCATCACTGATCTCCATGCGGCACCTGGCGCCGGCACACCGTGCGCTGACCCTGATCGTCGAACCCGGCGGAGAGAACTTCGCGGCGTTGTCGACCAGGTTGACGAAGATCCGGCTGAATGCTGCGCCGTCGACGATCGCGATCGCGTCGTCGTCGAACGCTCGATCGACGCGGTGCTCGGCCAGGAGTGACACCACGAGGGGCCACGCGTCATCCACCAGCTCCTCCACTCGGCGACGCTCGGGCGCCAGGACGAGCCGGCCACTCCGGACTCGACTGAAGTCGAGGATCCGCTCGACCATGTCGTGCATCTCGTGGCCGTTGCGCAGGATGATCTCCGCGTAGTTCCGGAGCTCGTCGTCGACGTTGTTCCGGAGGATGTCGCCGAACCCGATGATGGAGGTGAGCGGCGTACGCAGCTCGTGGGACACGGTCCCGAGGAACTCATCCTTGAGCCGATCCGCCTCGCGGAGCGACTCGACCGCTCGATGACGATCGGTGAGGTCCTGACAGATTCCCCGGAGTTCGGTGACCCTGCGATCGGGGCGTCGCACCGGGTCCCCGGTCTGGTGGATCCACCGACGCTCGCCGTCGGGCCGCACCAACTCGTATTCGACCTCGAACCTCGCGCCGACGGACGCGGCGTCCCGCATCGCCGCCTCGACCTTCGGTCGGTGGTCCGACCCGACGATCGAGAGGTGCGACGAGAGATCACCCTCGAAGTCGTTCGGTGACACTCCCGCGAGTTCGTAGAGCTGCTCGGACCACTGCACCTCATCCGTGTCGGGGTCCCATGCCCACAGACCGATGCGAGCCAGTCGCTGGGTCTGGATCATCCGGCTCTGTACCTCGGCCAGCACCTCCTGGGTCTCGACCTCCTCGGAGATGTCCCGTGCCATGCCACTGGCGCCGATCAGACGTCCTGTTGGATCGGCCATCGGTGCCACGCTCAGCGACGTCGGCGTGGACGTGCCGTGACCGACGACGACGGCCCGCAAGCCGTCGATGATCTCGCCGGCGAGGGCACGGTCGAGGAGCTGCTGGCTCAGGCCTGGGTCACGCAGACGGAGCTGTGACGGGAGCGGGGTGCCGAGGGCTTCGACGGCGGGGACGCCGGTCAGCCGATGGGCCGCCTCGTTCCAGCTCGTGATCAGACCGCCGGTGTCCGCGGCGAAGATCGCCTCCCGCGTGGCGGCGACCACGAACTCGAACACCGCGCCGCGGGCGTGCGCAGCTTGACGTTCGGTGACGTCGCGGATCGCGACCGACACCAGCCGCTCGTCCACCGCATCGGTCAGACCGAGACTGACGTCGATGGGGAACTCCGATCCGTCGTGCCGACGTGCCAGCAGCCGGCGACCTCCACCCATGACCCGCGGCTGCGGATCGGTCATGAACCCCGCCCGGTGGGTTCGATGGGCATCGGCGACCCCTGGGGGGAGGAGATCGTCGACCGAGCGGGACACCAGGTCGTCGAACCCGAACAGATCGCACGCTCTGCTGTTGGCGGCGCGGATCTCGCCATCCTCCGAGACGAGGAGCATGGCATCGGGCGCGGTCTCGATGAATCCGGCAAGGAGCTGGATCGTCGCAGCTGGCGTCAAGTCCACCCTCGTTCCGGGATAGTGCTCCGCGGTCGATCGGATCGTACGTCCACCATCCGTCAAGGGCCACCGATCGTCGGCGCAGTGGTCCACCTCAGTCAGCCATGCGTATCCATCCGGCCTTGAGGTAGGGCGGGTCGCCGGGGCCGCTCCGGTGGTCGAGGGGAAGCGTTGTCGTGTCGACCCGTCCACGACGCCCCGCCTCACCGAGTCCACGGGCGAGATGATCGAGGACGGCCGGCCACTGCATCTTGCGAGAGTTGGTCGACACATACACCGTCCCGCCGGGCGCGCAGAGCCGCGCGGCGCGGGCGACGAGGTCGTGGAGGTCACGACCGACGGTCCACCGTTTCGATCCCTTCCGACCGGTGCTCGACGTGGGTGGATCCGCGAGGACCACGTCGAACGTCCGGCCCTTCCTCGCCAGCCGGGTCATCCACTCCATGGCGTCGCCGTAGATGAAGTCGTGGTCGCCGGGATCGACGCCGTTCAGTTCGAGGTTGCGCCGTGCCCAGTCGAGGTAGTGCTTTGACAGGTCGAGGGTCAGCGTCTCGGCGCCGGCGAGTGCCGCGGCGACCGACAGCGCGCCGGTGTGGGCGAACGTGTTCAGCACGGTCTTCCCGCCCAGCGGCGTGGTCAGCAGCTCGCGTCGTGTCTCCCGCTGATCGAGGAACAGCCCACTCGAGGTGGCGCTCGCCTCGAGGTCGATCCGGTACCGGACGCCGAGCTCGGAGACCTCGAACCGGGGCGCGGCGGCTCCGGACACGAGGCGAGCCCCGCCGCCTCGTCCACCCCGGGGCCTGTGCTGGCGGAAGACGCCGTCGAGGTCCACGGTGTCGTGGAGCGCATCGAGCCATCCACCCGGAAGCTCGGTGGCGGCATCGCGATAGTCGAGTACAAGTGCCACCCGGCCCAGCCGCTCGATCCGCAGATCGGGGAAACCGTCGTGGTGTCGGTCGACCCACTGGTATGCATCGGTGTCCGCCGGGTCGAAGAGCAACGCTCGCGACTCGTGGGCAGCAACCAGCCGGGCGAGCGGGCCGAGCGGAGATCCGCGTCCGGCGACGAGGTCGTCGAAGCTCGCTGGCGGCGGGACCGAGTACCGGCGGCGACCGCCCGCGGGATGGTCGAACTCGATCGCGGCGGCGTGGAGGCACACGCGCGGCGCTTCGCGGCCGCCGTGGTCGACGTCGCCGGTGATCGAGATTCCGGACCTCTGCGCGTGGATCCGGACCTGATGGGTGCGACCGGAATGCGGCGTGGCCTCGTAGCGGTCGTGGGCCACGCCCGATGCACGACGCTCGAACTCGGTCGAGGCGGCCGCACCGTCGATCGGTTGGTCAGCGTGCACCACCGAGGGATGCTCGCCTCCGGAGGTGAGCATCTCGTAGGTCTTGGCGACCGAGCGGGCCTCGAACTGTTGGGTCAGCGCGCGGTTCGACGTGGCGGTCTTGCCGAAGACCAGGACACCGGAGGTGACCTTGTCGAGGCGGTGGACGATCGACAACGAGACGTCTGGTCGCTGGCCCTGTACCCATTCGTACATCCCGTCCTGGGCGTGCAGGTCTGATCGATGCGTGTTGACACCAGCGGGCTTCGACACCACGAGCACGTGGTCGTCCTCGTGCACGACCCATGGTTCTGCCCACCTCGCGGAGACGGGGATCATTCGACGTAGCGGCGGACCTTGACCGGCTTGCCGCGCACCTGGGCCGTCTTCAGGGCCCGGAGCACGTCGTCGACCCGACCGTCGGGCACGCCGACCACCGAGTGGTTCTCGGCGATGCGAATGGGTCCGATCTCGCTGCCGGTCAGCCCGCTCTCGTTGGCGAACGCGCCGACGAGGTCCTTGGGCCGGACCCCGGCCTTGCGTCCGACGCTCACGTAGATGAAGCCGGTCGGACCCGTGGCGGGCTTGCCCTTCGCCGGTTTGCCCTTCGCCGGCCTCCCCTTCGACCGGTCGTGCTTCGCCGCCGACTGCGAGGCGTCGGGGATCTCGCGCTCGTCGAGGGTTGCACCCCGAGCCTCGTGGACCAGCTTGATCGCCGCCAGTGTCAGTCTGCGCTGGTCCTCGCCGGCGAGGGCATGGAGCACGCCGTTGTAGTCCTCGAGGTCGACGCCGGCGAGGGCCTCGTTCAACGCCTCGACCGTGAGCTCGATCTGTCTGCTCCGCAGGTCGGCAACCGATGGCACCTTCGCGACGCCGATCGACTGCTTCATCAGCCGTTCGATGTTGCCGATCTGGCGCTTCTCACGCGGCTCGGCGAGCGTGATCGCCACCCCCTCCCGGCCGGCACGACCGACCCGGCCGATACGGTGGACGTAGCTCTCGGCCGCCGCAGGCACGTCGAAGTTGACGACGTGCGTGAGCGTGTCGACGTCGAGACCACGGGCGGCCACGTCAGTGGCGACGAGCAACTCGGCGGTGCCGTCACGAAGACGTCCCATCACCCGATCGCGCTGCGACTGGTCCATGCCGCCGTGCAATGCCTCGGCCCGGTAGCCCCGGCCGTTCATGGTCGCGCTGAGCTCGTCGACCTCGTGACGGGTGCGACAGAACACGATGGCGGCGTCGGGCTGCTCGATGTCGAGCACGCGGCCCAGCGCCGACGCCTTGTCGGCACGACGCACGTAGTAGACGGTCTGGCGGACCAGCGCCTCGCCCGACTCGGTCTCCGGCTTGCCGATCTCGATCCGCACCGGATGGCGTTGGTAGCGCTCGGCGAGCTTGGCGATCCGGCGGGGAATGGTGGCCGAGAAGAGCACCGTCTGGCGACTGGCCGGCGTGGCGTCGAGGATCGCCTCGATGTCGTCGGTGAAGCCCATGTCGAGCATCTCGTCGGCTTCGTCGAGCACGACCGTGGTCACGCCGGCGAGGTCCAGCGACCGACGGTTGATGTGGTCGATCGCTCGTCCCGGCGTCGCGACGACGACGTGGACGCCCCGCTTCAGCTCCTTGAGCTGGCGAACGATCGGCTGACCACCGAAGACCGGGAGCACCTTGATCCCGAAGGCCTGGCCGTACTTGAACATCGCCTCGCTCACCTGGACCGCGAGCTCACGGGTCGGGACGACGACCAGCGCCGTGGGTACCGCTGGCGCGCTCCCGCCGATCGACTGGAGGATCGGCAGGGCGAACGCCGCCGTCTTCCCGGTGCCCGTCGCCGCCTGCCCCAGCACGTCGTCGCCGGCGAGCAGCACCGGGATCGCCTCGCGCTGCACCGGCGTCGGTTCCTCGTAACCGAGCCGG
Source organism: Acidimicrobiales bacterium (assembly GCA_037968675.1). Taxonomy (GTDB): domain Bacteria; phylum Actinomycetota; class Acidimicrobiia; order Acidimicrobiales; family Salinilacustritrichaceae; genus Salinilacustrithrix. Next base: position 8,504 of record JBBKVY010000033.1, read on the forward strand.
GCGAGCGACCGGAGGAGCTCGTCAGCGAGGCCGAGTCCTTCGAATCCGTCAGAGGAGGGCGCGTTGCTCACCACCACATTCTCCCGCCTCGCAGGCCGACGGAGAGAACCGCCCTCACACATCCGAGCGCCGGTGCCACGTCCGCTAGTAGACATCGACGCAGCACAGTCGCGTTTCGTACCGACTGGGTAATATTCACGACCAAGGATTACCGTCACCGCATGGAACAGTTCTGGAGGAAGGCCGGCATACAGCTCGGCAAGTACTGGTACGCCGTGCTCGCACTGGCAGTGGCGATCACCGGGATGCTGAGCTTCGGCCTCAGCCAACTCGAATTCGCCACCGGACAGGACAGCTACCTCAACACCGACTCCCAGGTCGCCATCGACAACGTCGAGTTCCAGGACGACTTCGGTGGCGAGGCCATCATCGTGTTGTTCCGTGGCCAGGACGGTTCCGACATCACCGACCTCTTCGCCGGCGACAACCTCGACGAACTGGCCCGGCTCGAAGCGGAGATCCGCGAGATCCCCCAGGTGTACTCGGTCGTCGCCCCCCTCACCTCCCTCGGGTTCTCCGAGGAGATCGTCAAGCAGAGCGTGGGTACCAACGCCCTCCTGTCCGCCCTGGAACGTGAGCCCTCCGAGGAGGGCAAGGCCGCCCGCCAGACCAACATCGAACTCCAGCTCGCCCGCCTCGGCGAGATCGACGAGCAGGAGATGACGAACCCGGCCTGGAATCAGTTCCTCCTCTTCGACAACACCGGGTTCAGCGACAGCGACGACGGCGTCGTCCCGCCTGCCGATCCCGACCGCACGGTTCGTGCGTCGCTCCGCGGGTCGTTCCCCAACCTCCAGACCGCAGTCGGTGGTGTCCTGCTGACCGGCAACGCCGACCTCGACACGCTCTCGACCGGCACCGAGGCCGTGCTCGAGATCATGAACACGGCGGAGCTCGACGGCTTCGAGGTCGTCACCACCGGCTCGCCGGTGTTCCTTGCGGAGATCAACGACTACCTCCAGGGCGGCATGCTCACCCTTGGCGCCGCAGCACTCGCGGTCATGGCTGTCGTCCTCCTGCTGCTGTTCCGGGTCCGTTGGCGTCTCCTCCCCCTGCTGTCGGTCCTGATCGGCGTCGCCTGGTCGTTCGCACTGCTCGGGTTCATCGATGTCGACCTGTCGCTGGTCACGATCTCGGGTCTGCCGATCCTCATCGGCCTCGGCATCGACTTCGCGATCCAGGTCCACAACCGCGTCGAAGAGGAGGTCGTGCTCGACCAGGCCGATCACCCGATGTCGGAGACCCTCGCCAACCTCGGCCCCGCCCTGCTCGTCGCCACCATCAGCGGCGTCGTGGCCTTCCTGGCGCTGCAGGTCTCCCAGGTCCCGATGATCCGCGACTTCGGCGTCATGCTCGCCATCGGCATCGTGGTGCTCGTCGTGGTGGGGATCATCATCCCGACCGCAGTGCTCGGCATCCGCGAGTACAAGGTCCCCACCGCCGAGCGCGGCCCGTCGATCGTCGAACGCGCCGTCGTCAAGCTGGGTTCGCTGCCCTCGAAGACCGCCGTACCGCTCGTGATCGCGTCGATCGCGCTGTTCATCGGTGGCATCGCGCTCGAAGGCAGCTTCAAGATCGAGTCCGATCCCCTGCGCTGGATCGACCAGAGCAGCCAGACCGTCAAGGACGTCGAGACGCTCGAGGAAGACACCGGCTTCTCGTCGACGCTCGGCATCCTCGTCGAGTCGAACAACGTCCTCGCCGACGAAGTCGCCGAGGTGATCAACGACTTCACCATCGAGGCCGAGTCGAGCGACGAGGTCGTCACCTCGTCGAGCCTCGTCAGCACCATCGCCAAGATCATCGCCGTCCCCGGTGCCACGCCGCTGGCGCCCACATCGGCCGACCTCGTCGCTGCCGCCGAGGCGATGTCGCCCGACATCGAGCGAGTGCTGCTCAACCCCGACCAGACAGCCACGCAACTCAACCTGCGGCTCGCACCGGCGGGTCTCGACGAGCGCTCGATCCTCGTCGACCGACTCAAATCCGACCTCGAGGCCCGGATCGACGCGCTCGACCTGCCTGACGACTCGCTGCTCCGGGTCGGACTCGACGAGAACGACCCGTCGATCCGCGCCGTGCCTGCCGGTCTCGCCGTCGTGGGTGTCGGCCTGCTGGAGAACCTCTCGGCCAACCGTGCCGTGCTGACGTACCTCGGACTGGCACTCGTCGCGCTGTGGCTGCTGATTCGTTTCCGCAGCCTGGCCCGAGCGCTGCTCGCGCTCGTCCCGATCGGGCTCGCCGTCGGTACCTCGTCGGTGGTCGTGGGCGCGTTCGGACTCACGTTGTCGCCGCTGACGACGGTCTCGGGACCATTGGTCGTCGCGAGTTGCACCGAGTTCTCGGTACTCATCCTCGCCCGCTACCTCGAGGAACGGCAGGCCGGACTCGACCCACGCACGGCCAGCCACCAGGCAGCCGGCCGCACCGGCCGGGCATTCTTCACGTCGGCGGTCACCACGATCGGTGGCTTCGCCGTCCTCATCGGGTCAGCGCTCCCGCTGCTGCGTGACTTCGGCATCATCGTGACGCTCAACGTCGCCGTCGCGCTGCTCGCCGCGCTCGTCGTCATGCCACCGCTGTTGGTGTGGGCCGACGAGAAGGGCCTGTTGACCACCGGCGACGTCGACGCCGCCAAGTCCGTCGTACTCGCGACCAAGCCGACCGGCGCCCGGGCGATCGCTTGGGTGGGCGGCCTCGTGGTCGTCGGCGCCGCCGCCGTGCTCCTGTTCACGACGTCGGAGAAGACGTCCGGCGAGGTCGCACAGCTCTCCTTCGCTGCGCAGCCTCTCCCCACCACCACGACCACCGCCCCGGCCGAGACCGCGGCGGTCGACCCGACCACCTTCGGCACCGTTCCCGAGGATGCGCTCATCCAGAGCACGTTGTTCCCCCTGCTCGTCGCCCAGGGCGCGACCGAACAGCAGGCCGTGTGCGCCGGCTCGACCGCCGTCGAGCGCGTGGGCGAGCAGCAGCTCCTGGCGCTGGGCCTCGCATCCTTCGAACCGGAGGCACTCGACCCGGTGATCCAGGCCGGACTCGACTGCGGGATCGATCAGGCCACCATCGACGCCACCATCGACGCCGGCCTCGGCGGCTAGTCGGTTCGGTTCGCTCGCGGCATCTCGGCCCGCCCGCTCAGGGCGGGCCGATGGCCTCGACGAGGAACGCTGCATAGCGCTGGATGCCCACCTTGGTGAGGTGGACCTCGTCGAACAACAGCCCGTCTTCCGCTGCCACCACGGCCTGCCAGTCGAGGATCTCGACACCGTCGTGCCGGTTGGCGAAGTTGACCAGTGACGAGTTCACCTGCTGTTCCCACCGGCGCGGGACGCTCACCGTCGTGAGGATGAGTCGTCGGTCGCCGACGGCGGCGAGCAGCCGGTCGAGCTGACCGTCGGGAACTGCGCCGTTGTTCCCGATGTGGACGAGAACGATCGGCTGGAGCTGGTTGCCGGCGGCCAGCAACTCGACCACGTCGACACTGTCGACGAAGTCGCGGCTGATCTCCGCGTTCACCGTGCTGACCGGGAGCCGGCGGGTGAGCTCGTCGCGGGCACCCAGCGTCACCGACTCACCGACGATCGTCACCGGCGCCCCGGTCGGCGTCCCGTCGGGGAGCACGGCGGGGATCGGCGTCGTGGTCGTGGTGGAGGCCACCGGCGTCCCCGGCGCCACCGTCGTCACCGTGAGGGGAACCGCCGATGTCGAGGGCAACACGTCCTCCTCGGCCAGGAGGTCGTCGACGTCGGATCCCTGGGCCTCGACGGCATCGCGGAACTGCGCCTCGAGGCCGTCACCCGGCGAGCCGGACTGCACCGCGACCAGGCCGAAGAGCAGTGCGAGCACACCGAACACGGCGCCGACGCCCGCTCCCAGCCGGTCTGCGTCCATGAGCCGGGCCACGCAGCCACGCAGCCACGCCTTGGCGTGCCCGTCACGGAACGGCTGCTCGATCCGTCGGTACGAGAGCTCGGACAGGGCCAGCGCGATGACGACCCTGACGACGTCGGCGGCCGGTCCGTCCAGGGGCAGCTCCTCACCGGGTCGGAGGAACACGAACACCGGCCAGTGCCACAAGTAGATGGAGTACGAGCGCTTCCCGATCGCGACCAGCGGGCCGACGCCCAGGAGGCGCGCCACGATCGATCCTGCGGTCGACACGGTCATGATCGCCACGACCGTCAACCCGTCGATCCACACGAAACCCCAGGGGAACGTGAACGAATCGAACTCGCTGCGGTACTCGAATTGCCACACCAACGCGACGAGCGCCAGAGCCGCGGCCACGTCGAATCCGACCAGCGGCATTCGGACCCTGCGTTCGGTGAGCGACAGCCCGGGTCGCCACACCATCGCCAACACGGCGCCGGCGAGGAATCCGAACGCGCGGGTGTCGGTGCCGTAGTACGCACGGTCGAGGTCGGTGACGTCCGCGAACGACGCCATCAGCGCGACCGACACGATGATCGCCGCACCAGTCGCGGCAAGGAGACGCCGGCGGCCGCCGAGGCGATGCATGACGACGGCGACCACGATCGGCCAGAACAGGTAGACCTGATCTTCGATGGCCAGCGACCACACGTGGCGCAGTGGCGACGGACGGCCGAAGCCGGCAAAGTAGGACTGATCGCCGGCGATGGCCCACCAGTTCTGGACGTAGAGCAGGCTGGCGAGCGCGTCGCCACGGAACCCGGCCACGTCGTCGCGTGCGACGAGCAATCCGTACACGCACACCGCGACGACGAGCGCGATGATCGCCGGGAGCAGCCGGCGAGCGCGCCGCACCCAGAACTGGGCGAGGTCGACATGCCCGCGCTCGTCCCGTTCGGTCAACAACAGGCTGGTGATGAGGTAGCCGGAGACGACGAAGAAGACCTCGACGCCCAGGTAGCCCCCGACCATGTGGTCGTTGTCGAGGTGGTACAGCACGACCGCCACCACCGAGATGGCGCGCAGCCCGTCGAGACCCGGCAGGTGATGGAGCCGCGGCGCCGGTGCACGATGCCGGTCGCGCCGCACCGACGCAGGGGCGTCGTCGACGGTCGGGTTCGTGTTCATGCGCTCGCCATCAGGTCTTGACCCGACGTCTGCGATGCCGGACATCGTCCATTGTGCCGAGCCACTCTCGACGAGCGGTGGTTGGTCCGGGCCGTCCTCGGTCTCACTAGTGTCCGATGCATGCCCCCGCACCAGCGCTCGGACCGTCCCGTGACCGCTGCCATCGGGGCACGGCCGCCATTCGGCGCCATGGAGCAACTGACCCCGACGCAGCTCGCCGAGGAACAAGCCCGCACGCTGACCGCTCCTCGGCGCACGCCATCGCTGAGCGCGAAGCTGCTGTTCACGGTCATGGACCTGCTGTACGGCCCCGAGCGGACGTTGCCCAAGTTCCGTGTGCTCGAACTCGTCGCCCGCGTGCCGTACCAGGCGTGGGAGAACGTCGCCTACGTCGCGATGACCCACACCTCGCGCCAGCAGGGGTTCGCCCGGCGGGTCTTCGACAAGGTCCGGGTGAGCCGCTTCGAACAGGACAACGAGCAGTGGCACCTGCTCATCCTCGAAGAACTCGTCCAGGAGCGGGGCGAACGCCTGGGCTTCGTCCGGCACCGAATCGTCCCGCAGATCATCGCCTTCGTGTACTACCAACTCTCCTGGTTCATGTACGCGATCCGTCCCCGGTGGAGCTATCGACTCAACGCCGACTTCGAGGACCATGCGGAACACGAGTACGCACTCCTCGTCGACGAGCATCCCGAGTGGGCCGACATCCCCTACACCGGACAGTTCGCCGGTGACTACGGCCGCTACGACTCGCTCGCCGACCTGTTCCGCCAGATCGGCTACGACGAACGGCTCCACAAGCTCGAGAGCGAATCGCGCATGGAAGAGCCGCGGTTCCGCTGACGCGTCGTCATCGGAACGCCGCATAGCGTCGAGCACATGCCAGACCTCGGGCAGTCCACCGTCGGATACGAACCACGATCAGGTGAGGGCTGGCGCGACCCGTTCCCGATGTACCGCTCGTTACGCGACCACGACCCCGTGCACCACGTCGTCGACGGTGACTACTGGGTCCTGACCCGGCACGCCGACGTGTTCCGCGCCGTCCGAGACACCGACACCTTCTCGTCGGCGCAGGGCTTGACGTTCACGTACGACGAGCGAGCTGCCGCCGGCCTCGACGACGTCTCGCCGATGGTGTTCCTCGACCCACCCGACCACACGGCATTCCGACGGTTGGTCGCCGCCGGGTTCACGCCGCGGCGAGTGGCGGACGTGGAGCCCGATGTCCGGCGCTTCGTCCGATCCCGTCTCGAACCCGTGGTCCGCGCCGGCGGCGGTGACATCGTCGAGGCAGTGCTCAAGCCGCTGCCGAGCCACGTCGTCGCCCACTACCTGGGCGTCCCGGACGCCGAGCGCGAGCAGTTCGACCGCTGGACACAGGGCATCGTCGCGGCCAACGCGCTGGGCGACCCGCTGCTCGCGGCCGAGACCGTCGGCGAGTTGTTCGCCTACTTCACCGACCTCATCGAGCGCCGACGAACCGATCCGGGCGATGACGTCGTGAGCGACCTGGTGGCGGCGGCCTCGGGCACCGAGGTGCCTCCGATGCAGATCCTCGGCTTCGCATTCACCATGGTCACGGGAGGAAACGACACCACCACCGGGCTCCTGAGCGGGGGGCTGGAGTTGCTCGATGCCCACCCCGACCAGCGCGCCCGACTGGCGGCCGAACCCCAGCGCATCCCCGACGCGATCGACGAGCTGCTGCGCCTGACCTCGCCGGTCCAGGGTCTGGCCAGGACCACCACGCGCGACGTCGACATCGGCGGCCGGACGATTCCCGAGGGACGCAAGGTGCTGCTGGTCTACGGCTCGGCCAACCGCGACGAACGCCACTTCGGCAGCAACGCCGCGTCGTTCGACATCGGACGGCAGCCGACGCAGACCGTCGCCTTCGGGTACGGCGCCCACCACTGTCTCGGTGCGGCTGCCGCCCGGCTCATGGGCCGGGTCGCCCTCGAGGAGATCCTTCGTACGTGCCCCGACTTCACCGTCGATGCGCCGGCAGGAACGTTTGCTCCGGGCTCCTTCGTCCGTCGCTACGAGTCGCTGCCGTTCACCACCGGGTGACGTCGTGTCGACCACCGCCACCATGCATCTCGTCCCACCGGACAGCGTCGACGCCGTCTGGGCGATGCGCCAGTACTTCGACGAGATCGACCGACGGTTCGCGCAGGGTTTCGATCCCGGCGACGCGCTGTCGACCGACCTCAGCGCGATGGGCCCACCCGATGGGGCGTTCGTCATCGCCCGTCTCGCCGGCGACACCGTCGGATGTGGCGGCGTACAGACGATCGGACCCTCCATCGGCGAGGTGAAGCGCATGTGGGTCTCGTCCACGGTCCGCGGACAAGGCCTCGGACGGCGTCTGCTCGACCGTCTCGAGCGCGAGGTCGTCCGGCTGGGGCACGACACCGTTCGGCTCGACACCAACAGCCAGTTGCCCGAGGCCGTTGCCATGTATCGCGACGCGGGCTACGTCGAGATCGAGCGCTACAACGACAACCCGTACCCCGACCACTTCTTCGAGAAGGTCCTCGTCGCCGACGGGTGAAGGTGCGTCGTAGGGTCCGGCGATGGACCTGAACGACAGGACGGTCATCATCACCGGCGCCGGATCCGGCATCGGGTGGCTCGCGTGTGAGGTGTTCGCCGCGGTCGGCGCCACCGTGGTCGCCACCGACATCCACCAGGAACCCGCGCACGCCGCGGCAGATGCAGTCGGCGGCGTGGCGGTCGCAGGCGACGTGTCCGATCCCGACACCTGGGACGAGTTGATCGACGCGGCCGGTGGACGGCTGGGCGCGGTGTATCTCAACGCCGGCCTGTACGGGCACAACGGACCGATCGATGAGCTACCGATCGACGTCTACCGGCGAACCGTCGACGCCAACATCGGCGGCGTGGTGCTGGGCACCCGCGCCTGCGTTCCCGCGCTCCGCGCCAACGGTGGGGGCTCGATCGTCGTCACGGCATCGGTGGCCGGCATCGTGGCGTTCGAGGGCAACCCGCTCTACACCCTCACGAAACAGGCCGTGGCGGGCTTCGTCCGGGCTGTCGCTCCCAGTCTCGAACCCGATGGCATCTCGATCGACGCCGTGTGCCCGGGGATCGTCGACACCCCGATGACGACCGAAGCACTGGGCGGGGCCTCCGCCGATGCGCTCGGCATCGGGCTCATCGATCCCGCCGACATCGCCCGCACCGCGCTCGAACTGGCGACCACCGACGGAACGGGACGCTGCCGTGCTGTGCGCGGCTCGGGTGGTCCGCCGGTCGACTGGCAGTTCCCCGGGTGGGTCGAGCTCGCCAAGGCCTGAGCGCGACGGCCTAGCGTCGCATCCATGCGTGTCCCGGAGATCATCAACGACCTGCGCGACGAGCAAGAAGCGCTCGACCGGATCGTCGCCACGCTGGCCGACGAGCAGTGGGCACTCACGACGCCGAGCCCCGGCTGGACGATCGCCGATCAGGTCGCGCACCTCACCTACTTCGACGACACGGCGGCGACAGCGATCGAGGACCCCGAGCGATTCCACGAGACCAACGCCGACCTCCTCCACGGCATCGTCTCCGGTGAGCTCGACATGGACGAAGCGACGCTGTCGTGGAGCAGAGAACACACGCCGACCGAGCTCCTCGCTCGCTGGCGCGCGAATCGAGAACGGCTGTCGGCGGCGGCCGCCACGTTGGACGAGGGCACTCGCGTCGCCTGGTACGGACCGTCGATGGGCGCGAGGTCGTTCCTCACCGCTCGGCTCATGGAGGTGTGGGCGCACGGCCAGGACGTCGTCGACACCGTGGGTGCCCAGCGACACGCAACCGATCGTCTGCGTCACATCGCGCAGCTCGGCGTGATCACGAGGAAGTGGTCGTACATCAATCGCGGCCTGGAGGCGCCGGAGACCGCGGTGCGCGTCGAGCTCACGGCACCCTCGGGGGCGACGTGGCTCTGGAACGATGACGCGACCGACGGGGCCGTGACGGGCCTGGCCGAGGACTTCTGCCTCGTGGTGACGCAGCGACGCCACGTCGACGAAACCGGCCTGTCGACCGACGGTTCCACCGCCCGAGACTGGATGATCAAGGCGCAGGCGTTCGCCGGTGCCGCCACCGACGGACCGTCGCGCCAGCCCTGAGTCCTACCGTTCGCGGAGCTCGCGCTTGAGCACCTTGCCGGTGGCGTTGCGGGGCAGCTCGTCGATGAACGTGACCGACCGGGGCACCTTGAAATTGGCGAGGTTCGCCCGCACGTGGTCCTGCACCTCGTCAGCGGTCAACACGACACCGGACTCGACCACGACGAAGGCAGCCAACCGCTTGCCGAACTCGTCGTCGTCGACACCGATGACCGCGACCTCGTTCACCCGGTCGAGATCGGCCAGCAGGTCCTCGACCTCGCGGGGATACAGGTTCTCGCCGCCGGAGACGATCATGTCGTCGTCCCGACCGCCCACGTAGAGCCGTCCGTCGGAATCCCACCGTCCGAGGTCGCCGCTCGACAGCAGGCCATCGATCATCGGCTTGGTCTCTCCGCCGGTGTAGCCGTCGAATCGAAGTGCGCTGCCGACGAAGATCCGTCCGTCGACGTCGGGTTGTTCGATCACCTGGTCATCGTCGTCGTAGAGACGGACGTCGACCCCCGCCAGCGGCTTCCCCGCCGTTCCCGGCGCAGCCCGCATGTCCTCGGGTGTGGCGATCGTCGCTGCCGCGACCTCGGTGGAGCCGTACATGTTGTAGAGGTTGTCGCCAAAGCGGTCCATCCAGCGGATTGCCAGCGAACCCGGCAACGCCGACCCAGAGCACATGACGGCCTCGAGCGACGACGTGTCGACCGACGCGACGTCCTCGTCGGACAGGTCGACCATGCGCTGGAGCATCACCGGCACGACGGTCATCGAACGGGCCCGATGCTCGGTGATCAGTTCGAGGATGCGCTTGGGGTCGAAGCGGCGGGTGAGCACCGCGGTGTGCGACATCTGGGCGGCCAGGAGGAGCGCCGCATTGCCGAGTGAGTGGAAGGCGGGCGCTGGAAGGACATGGACGTCGCCGACGCGGAACGGCACCCGCTGGAAGAGCGCACTCGTCGCCACCAGATCGGTGATGCCTTCGTTGCTCCGCGAGGCGCCCTTCGGCGCACCGGTGGTGCCCGACGTGAGGATCACCTGACGACCCTGCGTCGCGGGCGGGTCCGGATGGAGTCCGACCACTCCGTCGATCATCTCCGGTACGGAATCGGCGGCACCGTTGCCGTCCGGACGGTCGATCACGACCCGTGGGAGATCGGGTGCGTGGGTGACGATCGCGCCGGTGAACTCGTCGTCATGGAGCAGCAGCACGCCACCCTCCCGCTGCATCACGTCGGCCAGTTGTGGACCAGCGAAGCCGGTGTTCATGTAGAGGACGGTGGCGCCCAGCTTGTTGAGCGCGGTCGCACAGATGGCGAACCACCGACTGTTGCGGGCGAGGAGGCCGACCGGCGTCTCGGGCCCGATCTTGCGTCCGGCGAGGACGATGGCGAGCCGGTTCGAGAGCTCATCGATCTCCGTGAACGTCAGCGACCCCTCGTCGTCGATGATGCCGACCGTGTACGGGACACGGCGTGCGCTCGCGACGTACCCCGATGCCAGCGTCGGACCCCAGGAACGAACGGCGCGCGCCGCGGTGAGGGCGACGCGCGGTCGGAGCAACCCTGCCTCGCCCATGGACCACAGTGCCTCGGCATTGAGCCTGATCCGTTCGAGCGCAGCCATCGGCGACAGGTCCATGGCGGCCGAGCGTAGGACCGAGGGACTCAGGCCATCGACAGCAACGCGAGGAACGACTTGGCCCAGGCGGCGAGGTCATTGCTCTCGACGACCGAGCGCAGCGCCACCATGCGCTTGGTCTCCTCGTCCTCCTCCATGTCGACCGCCGCCGCGATCTGGTCCTTGAGGCCCTCGGTGTCGTAGGGGTTGACGAGGAACGAGTCGGTCAGTTCCTCGGCTGCGCCGGCGAACTCGGACAACACCAGCGCGCCACGTTCGTCGACACGGGCGGCGGCGTACTCCTTGGACACGAGGTTCATGCCGTCCTGGAACGGGGTGACCAGCAAGACGTCGGCCGCCCGGTAGAGGACCAGCAACTCCGAGAAGGGGAGGTTCTTGTGGATGTACTGGACGACCGGGCGCCCGAGTTGGCCGAAGTCGCCGTTGATCGTGCCGACCAACTGCTCGACGCGGTTGCGCACCTCGTCGTACCCGAGGACGTTCTCGCGGCTGGGCACCGCCACCTGCACGACTGCGGTCGACCGCGGGTCGAGCCGACGCTCGATCAGCAACTCGTGGATCGCCTTGAGCCGCAGGTCGATGCCCTTGGTGTAGTCGAGACGGTCGACGCCCAGCAGCACGACCTCGGGGTCACCCAGTTCGCTGCGCAACTTCTTCACGCCGAGTTCGACGTCGGTGGTCGCAGATGCCGCGGCGATGGCCGCGAAGTCGACGGAGATCGGGAACGACTTGACGACCGAGGTGGTGCGCGCCGAACGCACGAGGCCGCCGTCGGCCGCGAACGTGACGTCGTCGGTGTGGCAGAAGCGCCGCACGCCGGACAGGACGTTGCGGGCATCGGCTTGGGTCTGGAGGCCGATCACGTCGGCACCGAGGAGACCGTCGAGCAGCTGCTGACGCCACGGCAGCCTCGCCAGGAGCTCGAGCGGCGGGAACGGGATGTGGAGGTAGTAGCCGATCTTGGCGTCCGGCCGCTGCTCACGGATCATCTGTGGCACGAGTTGCAGCTGATAGTCGTGCACCCAGACGGTCCCGCCTTCGGCGAGCTCGGCACACGCGGCATCGGCGAAGCGTTGGTTGACGATGCGGTAGGCCGCCCAGGTCTCCCGGTGGAACTGCGCCGCCTCGATCGACCCGTGGAACAGCGGCCAGATCGTCTCGTTGCAGGCGCCGCCGTAATACTCGTCGCGCTCGCGCGACGACAGGCCGACGGTCGTGAGGCGAATGCCCTCGAACTCGAATCGTTCGTTGGACTCGCCGGCCGAACCGTCCCAGCCGACCCAGGCGCCGGTGCGCTCGCGCATCACCGGGAGCATCGCCGAGACCAGCCCGCCGGGGCTGAGCGACCACGACCCGTCGTCCCCGATCCGCACCGGAAGACGATTGGCAACCACGACGAACCCGGATCGGCCCTCGAGCGAGGATCGCTCGACATTGGACGTCTGTGTCTCGGTCACGGAGATGCTCCCTGTGTGCGGACTCGGTCCCAGGGTACGTCGCTACGGTCGTGTGCCGTGCACGCTCCCGAAGCCGTCCGAAACGCCCACGTGTGGTTCGAGTCGAACAGCGGATGGGCGCCGCCCGACGTCGACACCATCGAGGAGTGGGCGGCCGACGGCGTGTGTCGCGCACCGGACGAGTGCCTGACCACACCGACGGGTTGGTGCGAACATGGGCTCGCGTCGTGGTGGCTCATCCTGGACGCCCTCGATGCCTGACGACCCGTCCGACTGCTGGGGATGCCGCCGCGAGCCGGCGATCGACGGCAGCCTGGGAGTGGCCTGTCGCGCCCAGCTGGGCGAGCGCCGCCGCGACGACCGCACGCCTCGGCTCAACGAGATGATCGCCACCCTCGAGGACGATGTGTACACCCGTCTGTGCTGGAATTGCGAGGTCGAGCTGTCCACCGCGATCTCGGGGCTGTGCCCCATGTGCGAGAGCGAGTTGCGTCGATAGGGTCGGACGATGAGCGACTCGCCGATGGACGACTGGAACACGCAGATCATCGAGGAGTTCCGCGCGAACGACGGCGTGGTCGGCGGACCGTTCGAGGGCGCTCCCATGGTCCTGGTGCACCACACCGGTGCGAAGTCGGGAACCGAGCGCGTGACGCCACTCATGTACCAGCCCGAGAGCGACGACCGTCTCTACATCTTCGCCTCGAAGGCCGGCGCCGTGACCAACCCCGACTGGTTCCACAACCTCCTGGCCAACCCCGAGACCACCATCGAGGTGGGCACCAAGACCCGAGCCGTACGAGCACGAGTGCTCGAGGGCGACGAACGGGCGCGAGTGTGGGAAGCCCAGAAGTCCGGCGTCCCCCAGTTCGCCGAGTACGAAGTGCACGCCGAGGGGCGAGAGATCCCGGTCTTCGCCCTCGAGCGGACCTGAGCCGGCGCGACGTCCGCTGCGCGAGCATGTGGACATGTTCTTTGCGACCGACACCGCCAACAACGCGGCCGGCACCTACGACCACATCTCGGTCACGCCGCTGACCGGCTCGTTGGGCGCAGAGATCGCCGGCCCCGGCGGGGCCGAGCTCGACGTGCGTTCCCTCGCCGACGAGGTCTTCGCCGAGATCCGACGTGCCTCGGTCGAGCACCTGGTGGTCTTCTTCCGCGACCAGTCGTTCGACCTCGACTCGTTCGTCGAGTTCGGCTCCCGGTGGGGCAGCTTCGGCGACGATCCCTTCGTGGCCGGGCTCCCGTCCCACCCGAACGTCGTCAAGGTCTGCAAGGAGGCCGACGAGAAGCATCCGCTCGTCTTCGGCGGCGCGTGGCACTCCGACTGGACGTTCCAGGAGCAGCCGCCGGCGTTCACCATTCTCTACGGCCACGACGTCCCCGACCACGGGGGCGACACGCTCTGGTCGAACATGTACCTCGCCGCCGACCACCTGTCTCCGGGACTGCGCGCCACGCTCGCCGGGCTCCGGGCGGTGCACTCACCGCAGAAGGCCTACGGCGCGCAGGCGACCCACAACGAACTGGTCGAGAACATGGACATCCTCTACGGCGAGGCCGCGCACCAGCGCCGGGCCCAGCCCGTCCTGCGCCGCCACCCCGACTCGGGCCGGACCGCCCTGTACGTCAACTGGGGCTACACCGAGTCGATCGACGGGTGGTGGCCGAACGAGAGCGAGGCGTTGCTGAACCAGCTCTACGAGGTCTCGACCAACCCGGTCTACACCTGCCGTTTTCGGTGGCAGCCGGGGTCGATCGCTGTGTGGGACAACCGGTGCACGCTCCACAATCCCATGAGTGACTATGCCGGAACCCGACGCGAGATGTGGCGCCTCACCATCGAGGGCGAGGAACCCATCGCCGGTGACTGAGCGGCCTCAGGACACCAGGCCGTCGAGTGCACTCTCCACCTTGCCCATGTCCTCGCGCGCGTCGTGGGCGAAGCGGCTGATGTAGGAGACGGCCACCACCTGCTCCTCGACGGTGCCACCGTCGGTCGCCGGGTCCAGCGCCTGGGTGTCGCCCCACGTCATCTCGACGTGGAACGAGTCGCGGTGACCTTCCCGGGGGACCAACGTGGCGCTCGACACCGTGCGCGGTGGGCTCGTCCCGACCTCGGCGTGACGCCACCCACCGATCTCGTCGACGGCGCAGTTCGGGACATTCAGGTTGATCACCACGGGCACCGACGGCAGATCGGCCAGCAATCCCTCGGCGGCGGTGGCGGCGATCTGCGCTGCGGTCTCCCATTGTTGGCCGACCAGCATCTCCTCCCAACCCTGTCCCTCGACGCCGTGCCCGGTGACCGACTGGCTGATGGCGATGCCGGAGATACCGCCGTTGCGGGCGGTCAGCGCGGCGCCGACGGTGCCCGAGTGGTAGACCGCCCGCCCGACGTTGACGCCCGGGTTGATTCCCGAGACCACCAGGTCGACGTGGCCGAACACGCCGAGACGGGCGAAGAACACACACATGGCCGGGGGCGCGTTGACGGTCCACACCTCGTCCACCCCGTCGATCTGGGCTCGATGCACGACCGGGTGCATGGTGTGGAGCGTGCCGAGTGCGGCTCCGAAACCTGAGTACTCCTCGTCCGGCGCCACCACCACGACCTCGCCCAGCGGCACCAGATGACGGGCCAGCACGTGAAGGCCGGTCGAGTCGACGCCGTCGTCGTTGGTCACCAGGATGCGCATGCTCTCCTTCTATCCCAACCGTCGCCTGCACGTGCGCCGCAGACCGAACGTCGTTTGTCGGGCTCGTCCGGCGGTTCCGGTCAGCCGCTGTTCAGCGACGGTTGCGTACAACCACGGTGACCAGACCCGCCGATCGAACGGGAGCACGTCGTGCTTGCTCGCCCAGTCACCCTCGAGACCTCGCGACCCGCGATGGTCGCAGCGATCGCTGCGACCATGCTGCTCGCCGCCTGCGGTGGTGGGTCGAGCGACAGCACCGCCGAGCGCACGCCCGCCAACCCCGACGACGAGGGGACGACGGTCGAGTTCGACCCGGCCAACTTCGTCGATCCGACGCTCGACACGAACCCGTACCACCCTTTGAAGCCAGGGTTGCAGTGGGTCCGGGGCGGCACGACCGAAGTCGGATCGCGGGAGGTCCCGCACGAGATCATCACGACGATGACCGACGTCATCCGGGTCATCGACGGCGTACCGGCGATCGCGATGCTCGACGAGTCGACCGACTCGGGCGAGGTCGCCCAGGTCGGCATGGACTACCTGGCGCTCGACACCGACGGAAACGTCTGGATTCTCGGCGGCTACACCGAAGAGTTCGAGGGTGGTGAGTACACGAACACCGACAGCGCGTGGCTCGGCGCGGCCGACGGCCAGAAGGTGGGCATCCTGGCGCCGGCCGAGGTGACGATGGACACGCCGCGGTGGTGTATCGGAGCCGCACCCGACGAGGCCGCCTCGCTCGCAGAACCTGTGGAGGTCGGGGTGACCGAGTGTGTGGCGTTCGGGTGCTACGACGATGTCAGGGTGGTGCAGGAGGGCGAGGTCGGAGCGCCAGACAACGAGCACAAGTTCTATGCCCCAGGGGTCGGCGTGATCAACAACGTCCCGCTCGACGCCAGCCTGCATAGGACCGCTTCGAACTGTTGAATGTCGTGGAGCTCAGTTCCGCGGGTCTGGCCGAGGCGAGCCGAACGGTTCTGGATCTCGAGGCCCACGCCCGCGAGACCGCCGCGGACGTCTACGGTTCGGCACCCCGTGCTACGAGGGCGCCGTGACCGCCGCGCCGGTCGTCCGCCGGGACGGGGTGGCGAAGTCGTTCACCTCGGCCGACGCCGGATCGGTCCCCGTGCTGACCGACGTCGACCTGACGATCAGGTCAGGCGCCAAAGCCAGCCTTATTGGACCGTCCGGTAGCGGCAAGTCGACACTGCTGTCGTTGATGGCCGGCCTGCTGCGCCCTGACAGCGGAGCGGTCGAGGTCGACGGCGTCGCCATGGAGCGCCTTGGTGACTCCGCCCGCGCCCGCCTGCGGTCCGAACGGATCGGCATCGCGCTGCAGCACGACAACCTGATCCCGTTCCTGTCGGCGCGGGAG
>JBBKVY010000034.1:0-6400 GCA_037968675.1 Acidimicrobiales bacterium
CTTCATGGTGGGCTCCTGTCGATGGGGTGATGCATCCACAAGACGCCGTGGACGGTCCAATCTGCTATTGCGCATTGGTGCTACGACTGAGGTACTACGACCATCGTCCACTGGTTGTCGATGCGCTCAGTTGCGAAGATGAGGTCCATGCCTGGCAGACAAGTGATCGGTGTGGCGTTCGCGACCTTGGTCGCCACCGTCGGGGGAGCCATCGCCGTCGCGGCGGCGTCGTCGGTGAGCACGGCTCCACCACCCGCCTTCGTGTCGCCGACTCAACAGGGAGCATCTGACACGGCGCCCGAACCCACGCCTGAACAACGCGAACTCGTGGTGACAACCTCGGTGTCGGCCACATCGTCGCCCGTGGGGGTCGACGACTCGGACGACCGTTCGCCCACGCCGAACAGCGATGACAACTTCGGACCATCAACCCCAGTCGACGACGATCGCTCCCCGGCGGTCACCGCCACCACCGTCGACGACCACGGTCGTGATCGTCAGCGAGACGACGAAACGTCCGACGATTCGGACAACTCTGGCTCGGGATCGAACACGTCAGGGTCCGGCAGCGACATCTCGCGCGGATCCGGTTCCGGCAAGTCTGGCTCCGACGACACCCACTCGGAGTCGGACTGAGTTGGATATGAGCAGGGGGAACTCGAGCCAGGCCTGATCGATGCCGCGGTTCTGGATAGCGATGTCACGGCGACGGGTTGTCGCCGAGCCGAGCCGCCGGCGACTTGCCTGACGACGAAGGATCTTGACTCCAGTCCGGCTGCTTGGTCTCCTGCGCTGGATCCAGGAGAACGTGTCCGTCTCGAATGTCGACGATCGGTGCGATCGTCAGCGCAGCCGTCGCCGGATGCGACGTCTCGACGTGCGCGGCGAGTTGCTCGGGAAAGTAGGCGAGGAGACCGGTCACCACGTTCTGTTGCTGCTGGGCCAGATAGCACCGGGCCTCGTTGGTCACCGAGACCGACCGCCGCTCGATGTCGTCGAGCACTTCTGGTGTCACCGTGGATCGGCGGAGCGCATCCAGACTGTTGGCGATCTCCAAGCCGTCCTGCTTGCACGGCTCGCACTGCCCACATGATTCGACGGCGAGGAATCTGGTGATTCCGTGCGCGACCGCCACGATGTCGTCGGACTCGTCGAAGACGATGAGGCCCGCGGTGCCCAACGCTGCACCGCGTTCAGACATGGCCTCGTAGGTGAGCGGCGTGTCCAGCATCGATGCGGGCAGGATCGGGTTCGACACCCCCGAGACGAACGCAGTGATCGCACCGGCACCGGAGAAGCCGCCGCCGACGAGTTCGATTGCTTCGCGCACCGTCGTCCCCAACGCGAGCTCCTCGACTCCGTGTCTGGTCGTCGCCCCCGAAATTGTGCACAGGATCGTCCCCGGCGACTCGTCGGTGCCCACGGAGCGAAACGCAACGGCGCCCTCGGAGACGATGAAGGGCAGGTTCGCGAACGTCTCGACGTTGCTCACCAATGTCGGTGGCCGGCCAGCCGGAGTCCCCGGTGCCGCCATTTCCGCTGCCACCGCCGACCGGGAGGACTCCGGAGCGTCATCGATCCCGCGGCGGTAGGGCGGCGTAACACGCGGAAACGGTTGGCGACCCTCGATGACTTCGAGGAGCGCCGTCTCTTCGCCGTAGAGGTATGAGCTCGGCCCGAGTGTGAGCGACACCGACACGTCGTCGAGCCAGTCCGCTGCCTGCAACTCCGCAATCGCCGTGGTCACGCGATCGATCTCGGTGGTGAAGGTCTCCTTCAGGCCGATGATGATCTCGTGCGCGCCGATCGCTTCCGCAGCGATCAGCGCGCCTTCGAGCACCTTGTACGGGTTTCGCCGGACCAGCGTGCGATCCTTGAAGGTCCCGGGTTCTCCCTCGGCTGCGTTCACCACCAGCGTGGTCGATGCGTCCTGTGACCTGTTCTCGCTGACCGTTCGCAGCTTCGTACCCGTGGGGAAGCCCGCACCACCTCGACCGCGGAGACCGGACTCCTCGATCGCGGTGATCACCGCCTCGCCACCAACGCTGCGCGCCAGGTCCAAGCCCGTTCCACCGCCGGCGGCGACATGGCTCGCAAGGTCGACGATCGTCGCTCCATCCAGTACTCGCTCGTGAATCACGACAGCTCCCCCTCGTGTCGGCGACCCTTGACTGTCAGGGGCCTTCGTTCTGACGGATCGTTGCGTCCGCATCACGTCCATCGATGCGACCGAAGGTGCTGCTCAGCAGACTCTGCATCTTTCGCGTCGCGTCGTGGCAGGCTTGGTCGACGGTGTTGGCGAAGGCGGTCACGACGACCGGCTCCATGCCCGCAGGTCGGGCTTCGAGCAGACACCGCTTGTCGGCTCCGGCGCCGTCACTGGTTCCGTCCTCGTCGCCGAGATGGACCTCGATCCGGGTCAGCCGATCCGCGTAGCGTTCCAGCGCAGACCGAACATCGGCTTCGACACTCGCGCTGAGGGTTTCGCTGCCCTCGACACTCCCGTCGGTGTTGATTTGAATCTTCATGATTGGTCCCTTCTTGGTTTGGCGCTCAGCGCTGGAAGGACCGCAGCACTCCAGGGCATGCCTGGCGGCCACTCTGCCACCGCGAGCCTCGTCGAGCACCAGGACCTCGCGTTGGCCGGTGGGAACATGGTCGCAGGCGACGGCGACGGCGACGTCGTCGGAGCCGGCACGTCGTTCATCCGGTGCGCCGATGGCGCGCTCGCGTTGGTGACCGGGTTCTTCGACGCCGCCGTAGACGCGTGAATTCCAGCGTCCTCGACCAGATCCGAAGCGGCGTTGATCACATCGACGTGCACCTGCACGAGCCGGTCGACCTGCTCGAGACCACCGACTTCCCGATCCTCGAGGTCGCCATGCCGCCGGCTCTCATCCCTCACCGTGGCGGTGGTCAGGTCGTGAGCCGATCGAGCATCTTCAGGCCCTGTTCGTGTGCCAGGGCGATCGCATCGGCTCGTGGCATCGGTTCAAGCTCGCCGTCGAGGTACACGTCGACCTCGTCTGCGTCGATTTCCCGCCGGGTTGGAAGTCGGCGAGCGGGTCGTTGCCCACGCTGATGGGCCCGGCCGGGTCGTGCTCGAGCGTGAGGCGGACATCCTTGGCGAGTTCGCCGGAGCGCTCACCGGTACCTACGCGGCCGAGGAACTTGACGAACTTCGCGACGAATGGCGCTGATCCACCTCGATGCCGGGGTGCTGATCGGGTTCCTGGACGGCGACGATGCGCATCACCAGGCCGCGGGCACGGTCATCGCTGAGGCGCTCGATGAAGGGGACCGGCTCGCCATGGCGGCCTCGGCGCTCGCGGAGTGTCTCGTCGGCCCCGCGCGGCGGGGTGACGAGGCGATCGAGCTCGTCCACGATCTCCGGCGGCGCCTGCCGATCGAAGTGGTTGACCTGGATGTCGACATCGCAACAGCGGCCGCCCGGCTCCGTGCCGGACAGCGATCACTCCGACTTCCCGATGCTCTTGTCATCGCCACTGCGTTCGAGCGGGACGCGGACGAGCTCGTCACCACCGATCGCAGATGGTCCGACGGCAGGGTGCTTAGCGCTCGAGGAACGACTCGAGTCATCTAGCACCGTCACGGAGCCAGCGGTCGAGCCTGGGGCAACCTGTCACCTCGCACCGCGGCAGTCCCTTGGGAGGCGGGTCTCATCTTCGTGGTCCTAGCGGAAGAACGGCCGGACCTCCTCGAGGAATGGGCCGGTTCAAGACGGCTGAGCGTCGTTGCCTTCGAGGATGGCCCTGTAGATGGTGGCCCAGGTCTGGACGAACTGGTCTCGGGTAACGCCGTTGGCGTCTGGTCCGATGAGGGCCTCGTTGATGCGGAAGTTGATGAGTGAGCCGAGGATGACGGCGGAGGCAGCGTCGGCGTCGATGGTGGGGTTGGAGGCTGAGATGCGTTTGGCGACGGCTCTGTAGGAGGTCTGGATGGTGCGTTCGTTGATGCGCTGGCGTTGCTCGGGGAAGTCGTCGAGGTCGCGGAGGTAGATGCGCAGCATGTCCGCCTGCATGTAGTCGAGCATCTGGTGGGCGATCGTCTCGATGTCATCGCCGGGTGGCGCGATGTTGTCGTCGGGCACGTCGACGGTGGCGTCGATGACGGCTTCGAGGATGGCGCGTTTGGAGTCGAAGTGACGGTACGTGCCCCCGGCGCCGACGCTGAGGCCGGCTGCTTGCTCGATGTCGGCGACCTTGGTCGCCGAGTAACCCTTGGCTGCGAAGCACTCGACTGCTGCGGCAACGATCCGGCGACGGGCGGAGGACATAAGTAAGATCTTACTTATGCAATTGATGAGACGGGATGATCGCTGATGGGGCGTCGTGAGGAGGTGGCGCTCAGGGTTGTGCGGGAGTTGGTGCGGCGCCCTCGGCTGGCGAACGTCGTGTTCAGGTTCGACCGATGGGGCAACATCCTCGGGCCGGACCGCTTCGTGGACCCTTATCCGATTTACGAACGGATGCGGGAGTCCGGTCCGGTCTCGTTCAGCCCGTTCCTGCAGCAATGGGCAGTGGTGGGCTACGACGAAGCCCGCGAGGTCTTGCGGTCGTCGAGTTTCGGTGTCGCCGGTCAGATGGACCTCCTCATGAACACGCGCCCGTACTCGGAACTGTCGGACCAGACCAAGGCGCTGTTCCTCAACGCGCTGTTGTTCACCGACCCGCCGCTGCACACCCGGTTGCGGGGTGCGGTGAGTCGGGCGTTCACGCCTCGCCAGATGGAGCGCCTCGAGCCGCGTGTTCGTTGTGTTGTCGATCGGCTCCTGCACGGGATCGCCGACGACCCGAACCCTGAGCTGATGGGGACCGTGGCTGAGCCGCTACCGGTGCAGGTCATCGCGGAGCTCATCGGAGTGCCCGAGGAGCGCTGGGACTGGCTCGAGAAGACCTCGACAATCCTGCGGGGAGTCGCCGATCCCTTCGTCCCCCTCGACCCGGCCGAGGTCGATCGCACATGTGATGAGATGGCCGCGTACTACGGCGACCTGGCCGACGAGCGTGCCGCTCGACCAGCGGATGACCTGTTGTCGGTCCTGGTTGACACGGAATCGGAAGGCCAGATTGATCGCACTGAACTGTTCAGTCTGTTGACGATTCTCCTGTTCGCCGGACACGAGACCACGACGGGCGCAATCGGCAACGCCATCGTCGCGCTCACCCGGAACCCCGACCAACGCGCCCTGCTCGTCGAGCGGCCGGGACTATGGCCCAACGCCGTCGAAGAACTGCTTCGCTACGACACGGCGGTGCACACCGATCCACGCGCCGCGCTCGAAGACGTCACGATCGGCGGCAAGACGATCAAGGCTGGCCAGAACATCACCGTGATGCTCGGAGCAGCCAACCGTGACCCCGCCCGATTCGACGACGCCGACCAGCTCCGTGTTGACCGGGTCGATCCGGCACCCATCTCGTTCGGGCACGGCATCCACCATTGCGTGGGCGCTGCTCTCGCCCGCCTCGAACTCCGAGTCGCGCTCCCGCGAATCCTCGAGAGTCTCGGCTCGTTCACGATTGACGACGAAGACATTGTCTGGAAGACATCCCTCCCGTTCCGCAGCCCTATCCACCTCCCGGTACGGACGCTCTGAAGTCGAACGTCCATCCGGACGACTTCACCGACCTCGCTCAGCCCTGCCCCCGGAACCGGTGTTCGGGGATATCGGTTGTGCAGAATGAGTCGGTCGATCGAGTCGTGATTCTTGGCCGTGGTGGTGCCGGCAAATCGACGCTCGCTCGTGATCTCGGCGCGGAGGCGGGACTTTCTGTGATCGAGCTCGACAAGGAGTTCTGGAACGAGCGTCCGAACTCCGCAGGAGTGGACGCGCATGTCCGCGTGCGCCGTCGTCGCGGTTGAGTGGGGCATCGGCGGGAGCCGGCCGAGCAGGCACGGCCGAGCGTCCCGTTGGCGAGCAAGGAATCCGGTTGTCCGGCATCCTGGTTGTTCGGACTGCTGTGCGGTCATCGGCATCGGGGGACACATGGATCGACTCGTACTTGTCGTCATCGAAGCGACGGATGTCCTCAGAACTGTCGCCCTGTACCGGGAAGGCTTCGGGATCGACCTTCATGTGGACGATCACGAGGGTGGCATTCACACCGACAACGACCGGTGGACGAGTGGCACACACGGCGCACACTCCTGGACGGATGGCGAGTTCTTGCATTTCGCTGTGTACCCGGCGAAGGAAGATGGCCCCACCAGGAATGTCCAGATCGGGTTCAGCTCGGACGACCTCGATGCTGCCCACGAGCGTGCACTCGCTCACGGCGCCGAACTGGTTCACGAGGCCAGAGACGAACCGTGGGGGCGGACATCCCGCTATCGCGACTTCGACGGCAACGTCGTGAGCTTCACAACCCGCGCCTGA
>JBBKVY010000035.1:0-6742 GCA_037968675.1 Acidimicrobiales bacterium
GCCGACCGGTCGGCAAGGAGACCGGCGACCACGTCGTCGCCGGGACGATCGCCACCGACTCGGCCGTCCGGGTCCGGGTCGACGCCGTCGGCGACGACACGGCGCTCGCGGGGATCCAGCGCATGGTGGCCGCCGCCCAGGAGAGCGGCGGTCGTGCCCAGGCGCTGGCCGACCGGGCCGCAGCCCTGCTGTTCTACGTCGCGACCTCGGTCGGGCTGATCACCTTCGTCTCGTGGCTCGTCCTGGGCGACTCGGGTGACGCCGTGGTGCGGACCGTGACCGTCCTGGTCATCGCCTGCCCGCACGCTCTCGGGCTGGCGATCCCTCTCGTGGTCTCGTTGTCCAGCGCGATGGCTGCCAGGAACGGGATCCTCGTCAAGGACCGCATCGCGCTCGAACGGATGCGCGAGATCGACGCCGTCCTCTTCGACAAGACCGGCACGCTCACCAAGGGTGAACACATCGTCACCCATGCCGCCGCCGCTGACGGCTCCGACCTCGACGAGGTCCATCGGCTCGCCGGCGCCGTCGAGGCCGACAGCGAACACCCCCTCGCTCGCGCCATCGTCGCCGCAGCCAGGGATCGTGGCGACCTGGCCCGCGCCGACGACTTCCGCTCGATCACCGGGCGCGGTGTCGAGGCGACGATCGACGGCGTCGTTCACGCCGTCGGCGGCCCAGCCCTGCTCCGACAGCGCGACCTCGACGTGCCCGTCTCGCTCCGCGAGCAGGTGGACGCGTGGACCGAACGGGGTGCCGCGGTGCTGCACCTGGTTCGGGGCGACGACATCATCGGTTCGTTCGCCCTCGAGGACGAGATCCGACCCGAGGCTCGTCAGGCCGTCGACTCCCTCCACGAACTCGGCATCGACGTGGTAATGATCACCGGCGACGCCCGCCAGGTCGCCGATGCCGTGGGCGCAGAGCTCGGTATCGACGAGGTCATGGCCGAAGTCCTCCCCGAGGACAAGGACGCCAAGGTCGCCGACCTCCAGGGACGAGGACTACGCGTGGCCATGGTCGGCGACGGCGTGAACGACGCCCCGGCGCTCGCCCGAGCCGACGTCGGCCTCGCGATAGGTGCGGGCACCGACGTCGCCATCGAGTCCGCCGGCGTCGTGCTCGCCTCGAGCGACCCGCGCAGCGTCCTCTCCGTCATCCGTCTGTCGAAGGCCAGCTACCGCAAAATGGTCCAGAACCTCGTCTGGGCGGCCGGTTACAACGTCGTCGCTCTCCCTCTTGCAGCCGGCGCGTTCGCCTGGGCAGGCGTCGTACTCCCACCGGCTGTCGGTGCCATCCTCATGAGCGCGTCGACCATCGTGGTGGCCGCCAATGCCCAGTTGCTCCGGCGGCTCGACCTGACGCTCTCGTGACCCGACTCAGATGGTCGGGTGCTCCTTGTTGAAGATGTCGGTGGCGACCCAGCCTTCGTAGACGGGGAGCCACGCGTGGAGGAGCCAGATGTTGCTGGTGTCGACGTTCGTCCCGCCCCGGGCAGTGCACTGCTGGTCGGTGATGCTGTCGCCGATGATGAAGCCGGACGGGCTGTAGCACAGCGTCTCATGGAAATGCCAGTGGTCGTTGTCGCCGACGAATCCCTCGGGCGGGCCGTGATCCGAGACGACGGCCCAGACCATGCCGGTGAGCTTGCCGCTGTCGCTGTTGCTGTCGTACATCAACAGGTTCGGACGAGCCGCGTTGAAATTGGTGGTGACGCCGGCGGCGTTGTTGAGGTGGTGGGTCCCCTGACCCGGGATCCACGGTGCCAGGTGGGTGAACCCATTGGCCTCGGCGACACCTGCGGTCGGGAACTGCTTCGCGTAGTTCATCGCGGAAGTCAGCTGGAGGCTCACGACGAGGCAGTCCTCGGCGGACAGTGGCCCCTTCTCCTCGGTGTAGTGCGGCACGTGGCCGCCGCCTCCCGAATGTCCGTCGTTGATGGCGGTGTCGGTGGGAGAGCAGTACCAGGGTCGGCTCTGACCTCCGACCGCCCAGTCCTGCACATCACAGGCGACTGCGACGAGCGCGAGCGCCGCGAGCGCACCGAATCGAGCCAACCGGCGCGAGCGAGCTTTTCCGAACATGCGAGTTCCCCCTGGTTTGCGTGACTCTCCCCTTTGTAACCCACCGCAGGAGGTGTCCGCACACCCGAGTCCGATATGTCGGGGATCGTCGCGGTCGACGAAGTCAGCGTTCGACGAACTCGCCGCGCTGCCCTGTCGTCTCGAAGCCGACGACGGCCCAGTAGTTGCGACGTCCGGAGCGACGCAGTCCCTCGATGCGATGGTTGCCGTCCTCGACGATCAACTGTTCTCCATCGGCGGAGACCACGAGCGGAGCTGGTTCCCAGCCGTCGTTGATGCTCTCCTCCATCCCCTCGACGGTCTGGAGGTCGTCGTCGTCGTCGAGACGCTCGAGCACGGGTTGGTCCGGCGGACCTGCGAGTCGGTGGAGTTCGTTGAACCGGAGCCGCACCGGCCCGAGCCAGTACGGCTTCTCCGCCGCCAGCTTCTCGGCCAGCGCAGCATTGTCACTGCCGTCGCTGCTCAAGAACGCGGTGACCCACGCGCCGAGCTCGCCTCGTTCCGCGGCCGTCCGGGCACCGTCGACGGTTGTTTCCGGATCATCTGCCATCACGCAGACCTACCCGCGCCCGCCGGGAGTCATGCCTCGAGATGGCTCGCATCGTTGTAGGCGCGCAGCGTCCACTGGTCGGTCGACCGGTCGTGCTCCCACTCGGTCAGAGCGGTGTTGGTCGGCAGCAGACGGACCCCGGGCGCCGACGACGGGAGATCGAACCGAACTCGGAGCGACGCGGCGATCACACCGGCATGGGTTGCGGCCATCACCGTTCGTCCCGGATGCTCGTGCGCGAGTCGATCCATCATGCGGCGGACGCGTTCGTTGAAGCTGTTCCAGCTGTCGCCACCGGGGGCGAACTCCCGATCGGGTTCGGCCACCATGTCGAACCTGCCGTACGTGCCCGGATAGTCGGACCAGTGCAGCCCGTCGGCTTCCCCGGTGTGGACCTCGCAGAGCTCGCAGTCCTGTGGGACGTGCTCGATACCCAGGCCCGGCGCGACGATCTGCGCCGTCTCGATCGCCCGCGGCAATTCGCTGGCCATGAGCACGTCCACGTGCCGGTGCCCGTCGGCGAGATGGTCCCGCAGGCGTGCCGCCTGTTCACGACCGAGGTCGGTGAGTCCGCGACAGCCTCGCCGTCCGGCGATGATGCCGTGGAGGCCGGCGTGCGCGTCGCCGTGACGGACGAGGATCAGCCGCATGCAGTGCGGTGGGTTCGAACCGAGTCGAACCCACCGGCGACGACCGTCGTCGGACACGTGATGGTGGTGGCATCGGGTTCGAACATCGTGCGGGACCGTAGCCACGGGCATCGCACGGGTGTCACCGGTACGGTCACCCGTGGCCGACCTCGGGCCACCGAGGTGCTCCCTGCACTCCGAGGCGGACCGTGAAGGGGAACGTATGACGACCACCACGATCGAGCCGCTCGAGACGCGCTGCGAGTGGACCCGCGAGACGCTCGCCGACCGCTACGTCTTCGAACTGTCCGACGAGCACCGCGCCGAGCTCGACGCCGCGTTGGTCCACGCCGAGTCGCGCACCGACGACGTCCTCGACATCGAGAAACACCACTTCCCGCTGCCCACCCTCGGACCGGCGCTGGAACGGATCAAGGAGGATCTGATCAACGGTCTGGGCGTGTCGCTGATCCGTGGCGTGCCGGTGGAGAGGTACGGCAAGGACCGGTCATCGACCATCTACTGGGGCATCGGCACGCACCTCGGACTTCCGTGGCCGCAGAACGTGAAGGGACACCTGCTCGGCGACGTGACCGACCAGGGCAAGGCGGTGGACGACCCGACGTCACGAGGGAACGAGATCGGCGGCGTGGCGTTCCCGTTCCACTCCGACGGTTCGGACCTGGTCGGGCTGTTCTGTCTCGACTCGGGCAAGCGCGGCGGGGAGAGCCTCGTCGCCAACGTCGTCAGCATCCACAACGAGCTGGCCCGGACCGAGCCGGAACTCGCGGCGGCGCTCTACGACCCGATGCCGTACGACTTCCGGGGCGAGCAGGCGCCCGGTGGCAAGGGTTGGTACACGATGCCGATCGCCAACCGGACCGACGACCGGCTCTTCGTCCGCTACATCCGGCCGTACATCATCGCGTCGCGGCGTCACGACGACGCCCCTCGGCCATCCGCCACCGCCAACGAAGCGATGGACCGAGTGGACGCCATGTGCGCAGACCCCACGTATCACGTGTCGATGGCGCTGCGACCAGGCGACATGCAGTTCGTCAACAACTACCACGTGCTCCACGCCCGCACGGGCTACGTCGACGACCGCGACGCCGGTCGGATCCGCCACCTGAAGCGGCTCTGGCTGGAGACCGATCTGTTGGGCGACGACCAGAAGCCAGAAGCATTCCGCCTCGGCCGTGCCGACTCGCACTGGGCGAGCAAGGGGAAGACCAAGAGCGAGATCGTCGTCTGACGCAGTGGGGAGCCTGCTCATCGTCACCGGCCCACCCGGAGCCGGGAAATCGACCGTCGCCCAGATCCTCGTCGAGCAGCTCGAACCGAGCGTGCTCGTCGAGGGCGACGCATTCTTCGCCATGCTGCGACGCGGCGCCATCGAACCGTGGCTGCCCGAGTCGAACGACCAGAACGCCGCCGTCACCGAGGCGATGGCCCGCGCAACCGGTCGCTTCGCTATCGCCTTCGAGACCGTGTTCGACGGCATCGTCGGGCCGTGGTTCCTGCCGACCTTCATGGCCGCCGCCGACGTGGACGAACTCGACTACGTCGTGCTGCTGCCCGAGGTCGAACGCTGTGTCCAACGCGTCCACGACCGCATCGACCACGAGTTCAGCGACGGACCGGCCACCCGGAAGATGCATGCGGAGTTCAGCGGCACCGACCTGGACCCACGACACGTCGTGACGTTGGCAGGCGGGCCGGAATCGCTCGCCGCGGAGGTCACGCGCCGACGGGTGTCGGGATCGCTGGTCAGCCATCGGCCGTGACCTCCCGACCCGATTGGGCCTAGGCTGTGTGAACGGCGACACACCGCCGAATGGCGCGGCCATCGCTCCCGCACACCGTCTCACGTCTCGAGGAATCATGGATCGCAATCGGGCCTCGCTCCTTCACCTCGCGGCTGCCGCGTCGGCCATCGCCGGTCTCGTGCATGCCGCAGCCGCCGGCTCGCACTCCGCGCTGCCCACGCTTGCCACACTCTTCGGCCTCACCGCCGTGGCGCAGGTCGCATGGGCGGCGATCGCCGTGCAACGGGGCGGCCGCAAGGTCGCCGCCGTCGGCGCCGTCATCCAGGCCGGAGCGATCGGCACGTGGCTGGTCGCTCGGACCGTGGGCATCTCGTTCGTGGACGGTCTCGACGGCGAGCAGACGCTCGGACTCCAGGACGGTCTCGCCGTCGGGCTCGAGGTGGTGGCGCTGGCCGCGGCGGGCCTCGTCGTGCTCCGACCGGCCGTCGGAGCGATCGCCCGCCCGGTGCTGCCGGTCCTCGCAGCCGTCATGCTCGTCGCGGCCGTCCCGGCCATGACCACCCAGCACGACCACAGCGGCGGCGACCACGGCGATGCCGACGGGGAGTTGGTCGCCGCGGGTGACGGACACGGCGACGGGCACACCGATCACGACGCGGACCAGCCGGCAGCCGGCGACGACGAGATCGTGGCCGCCGCCGCCGATGTGCCGTACCCGGCCGAGTTCGTCTCGTTCCTCGACACCGCAGCGACGCCGGAACAGCGGACCAGAGCCGAGGAACTGCTCGTCGAGACGACCGAAGCCATGAAGGCGTTCCCGGACGAAGCCGCCCTCCAGGCCGCCGGCTACATCTCCATCGGCGACGGCGCCACCGGATGGGAGCACTACATCAACGTGGGTCTCATCGCCGATCCCGCCTACCTCGATCCGAGCGGCATCGAGTCGATCGTGCTCAAGGTCAACCCCGACGGGACCAAGGAGGTGGCATCGGCCATGTACCTGCTTCCGTTCGGCTTCACCATGGACGACGCTCCTGACATCGCTGGCGAACTCACGCCCTGGCACGACCACCAGAACCTCTGCTGGGAAGGCGCACAGGT
The DNA here is from genome assembly GCA_037968675.1 of Acidimicrobiales bacterium. Classification (GTDB taxonomy): domain Bacteria; phylum Actinomycetota; class Acidimicrobiia; order Acidimicrobiales; family Salinilacustritrichaceae; genus Salinilacustrithrix. The sequence goes on from JBBKVY010000035.1 coordinate 6,134, forward strand.
CGTCGGCACCACCGACGCGACCGGTGCGTGCACCCGCGGCGAGTTCCGCCCGACCCAACCCATGATCCATGTCTGGATGATCCCGCACGAGTGCGGGCCCTTCGCCGGGATCGAGGGATCACACGGGTCGGGGTGCAGCCACGGTGACCACGGCGCTGACGACGAGGCGGCCGACGCCAACTCAGCCGACGACGAGGCGGCCGACGCCGTAGCCGACGACGGCCACACCGATCACGAGCACTAGATCGACATGAGGCCCGTGCGCGCTGTCGTTCCACTCGCGTGAGCGCGCCATTCACCTCTCGTCGCGGGTTCATCGCCGGGGCCGCAGCAACCAGTGGGCTGCTCTTCGCAGGCTGCAACGATGGCTCAGCCTCCGAGGAATCCGGCGACCAGCAAGGCGCACCGGCCAGCGCTGTCGACGGGCCGCCGAACATCCTCTACATCACCGCAGACGACCTCGGGACCCGTCTCGGCGCCTATGGGGACCCGGCGGCGATCACGCCGCGGATCGATGCCTTCGCAGCCGAGAGCGTCCTGTTCGAACGCTGCTACTGCCAGATCGCCATCTGCGGCGCGTCCCGGACCAGCATCCTCACCGGTCTCCGG
>JBBKVY010000036.1:0-12254 GCA_037968675.1 Acidimicrobiales bacterium
GGAAGAGCGATGCATCGACCACACCCTTGGGCTCTCGCGCTCCTGCAGCCCTCCAGGTGAAGGTCGCATCATCGCGGCGACTGGTGAGCTCGATCTCGATGCGGGTGGCCATAGCGGCAGGCCAGCGTACCGGACCATCTGAGAGGCCAACGATTGATCTCGCGTGGACCTTCCCCGAGGGCGATCTGACGGTGTGTCAGAATCGGGTGCATGGGACGGGGCGCGGGCGTGGTGGAGTTGGTTCCCGACGACGACCTCGATGCAGTCGCGGGTCCGCCACTCCCGCTGGGCGAGCGGATCGAGCTGCCCGGACGGGGCATCACGTTCGCCCGTTGCATCCCCGGCCCGACCGGCGCGCCGACCGTTCTCCTGATCCACGGGTGGCTGGCCAGCGGCGGGCTGAACTGGTTCCAGACCTTCGACGAGCTGCGCGGTACCTACGGCGTCGTGGCACCGGATCTCCGGGGCCACGGTCGGGGAATCCGGTCACGTCGTCGATTCCGGCTCGCCGACTGCGCCGACGATCTTGCGGCGCTCGTCGATCACCTCGCGTGCGGTCCGGTGATCGCGGTGGGGTACTCCATGGGCGGTCCCGTGGCCCAACTGCTGTGGAGGCGACACCGTGAAAGCGTCGCCGGACTGGTGTTCGTGGCGACGTCGTCGAGCTTCGTGGCCGGTACCCGCGAACGCTTCATCTTCACGTCGGCGATGGCAGCAGCGGCAGGAGGAACCCGAGCGGGACAACAGGTCGCGCGGCTCCCCATCCGAGCGATCCGCGAACGGATCCCGACGGATGCGTCCGGCCGCCCCGCGTCGATGGGCCGGTGGGCCGCGGCCGAGATGCGACGGCACAACCCGCGCACGATCCTCGAGGCGGGCCAGGCAGTCGGCAACTACAACGCCCGCAAGTGGGTCGGCGACATCGACGTGCCCACGAGCTGCGTCGTCACGACTCGGGACCTCGCGATCCGCCCGCCAGAGCAAGCCCGTCTGGCGTTCGCGATCCCCGGCGCATCGGTCCATCGACTCGAGGACGGCCATACCGCGTGCGCCCGCCCGGGATTCGGCGTACCCATCCGGGCTGCGATCGACGACGTGGCCGGCCGCGTGTGACTGGCCGGCTGTGACCGGAAGTCGGTGACCGGCCCGCTCGACGGCGTCCGGATCGTCGAACTCAACGGACTCGGCCCTGCACCCTTTGCGGCGATGGCCATGGCTGATCTCGGCGCCGATGTCGTGCGCGTCGCCAGGCCTGGCGCTGGTGGCGACGGCGAGATGGGCCGCTTCGACGTCCTCAACCGGAATCGCGACTGCGTCGAGATCGACCTCAAGGAGGAAGAGGGCATCGACGTCCTCCTCGGGCTCGTCGATGTGGCCGACGGGTTCATCGAAGGGTTCCGCCCGGGCGTGTGCGAACGTCTCGGGCTCGGTCCCGATGTGCTCCTCGAGCGCAACCCGCGCATCGTCTACGGGCGCATGACCGGCTGGGGTCAGATCGGGCCGCTGGCGCACAGCGCCGGCCACGACATCACGTATGTCGCAACCGCCGGTGCTCTGGCCCACATCGGCCGTCGTGGTCAGCCTCCGACCCCGCCACTGAACCTGGTGGCGGACTTCGGCGGTGGCGGGATGCTCCTCGCGTTCGGGATGCTCGCAGCCGTGCTGTCCGCGCGCGACACCGGCCGAGGTCAGGTGGTCGACGCAGCGATGGTCGACGGGGTGGCCATGCTCATGGGAGCGCTGTTGGGAGCGCGCGAAAGCGGATTCTGGTCCGACGAGCGGGGAACGAACCTCCTCGACTCGGGTGCCCCGTACTACGACTGCTACCGGTGCGCCGACGGCGAATACGTGGCCGTCGGGGCGATCGAAGCGCCGTTCTACGCCGCGCTGCTCGACGGCCTCGGGCTCCGCGGGGCATCGCTACCGGAGCAGGACGACCAGACACGGTGGCCGGAGTTGCGGTCGTCGTTGGAGGCTGCGTTCCTGACCCGGTCACGCGATCACTGGGCCGCCCACTTCGAAGGCACCGACGCCTGCGTGGCGCCGGTCCTGACGATGGGCGAGATCGAGGGGCACCCGCACCTCCACGACCGGGGAACCGTCCTCCGCGTGGAGGGGGCGCTCCAGCCGGCACCGGCGCCCCGGTTCTCGGCGACCGTGCCCGCAGACCCGCGAGCCGCAGCCGCTCCGGTCGACGTCGACACGGTTCGTCGTCGCTGGAGTACATCCGCAGAGTGACGCCACATGCCAGCGAGATCTGACGCAGTGTCAGATATGGTTGCGGCCGTTCACGATCGTCGGCTCAGCCCCTGGAGAGGACTGCGGTGCAGATCGCCTACACCCCGGATCAAGAAGCGCTTCGACACGAGCTCCGCTCCTACTTCGCTGCGCTCATGACGCCGGCGGTCGCGGCCGAGGTCGCAGCGGGCGAGACCGGCGGGCCGGCATCGCTGGCGGCGGTCCGCACGATGGGAGCCGATGGGTGGCTCGGACTCGGTTGGCCGGTCGAATACGGGGGCCAGGGCAAGGGTGAAGTCGAGCAGTTCATCTTCTTCGACGAGGCTTGGCGATCACAGGCTCCGATCCCGTTCCTCTCGATCAACACGGTCGGTCGCACGATCATGGAGTTCGGGACGGACACCCAGAAGGCGTACTTCCTGCCGAAGATCTTGTCGGGAGACCTGCACTTCTCCATCGGCTACACCGAGCCGTCGGCCGGCACCGACCTGGCGTCGCTGCGCACCACCGCCGTCAAGGACGGTGACGAGTGGGTGATCAACGGCCAGAAGATCTACACGAGCCTCGCCAGCTATGCGGACTACATCTGGCTGGCGGCGCGGACCGACCCGGAGGCACCGAAGCACGCGGGCATCACCATCTTCGCGGTGCCGACGTCCGATCCCGGGTTCACGATGACCAAGATCGACACGATGGTGAACGCCTCGACCTTCAACACCTACTACGACGACGTCCGGGTCTCCGACGACGACATCATCGGCGAGCTCCACGGCGGATGGACGCTCATCACGAACCAGCTGAACTACGAGCGGGTGTCGCTCGGCCCCCCGGGCATGATCAGCCGCACCATCGAGGACGTCGTCACCTGGGCGAAGGAGACCAAGCTCCTCGACGGCCGTCGGGTCATCGACCAGGAGTGGGTACAGGCCGACCTGGCACGGGTGGTGTCCGGTCTCGATGCAGCGACGCTGATGAGTTGGAAGGTCGCCTCGTCCGAGGGCGCGAACCCGGCCGACGCTTCGGCGACCAAGTTCTACGCCACCGAGTTCTACCTCGAGGCCTACCGCTTGCTGATGGGCATCATCGGACCAGCGGCTGCGCTGCAACGAGGCACGCCCGAGGCCGAGCTGGCCGGACGACTCGAGCGGGGATGCCAGGGTTCGTTGATCCTCACGTTCGGCGGCGGGACCAACGAGATCCAGCGCGACCTGGTCGCACTCTTCGGTCTGGGTCTCCCACGAGTTCCCCGCACCTGACCGCAGCTCCGACGAGGCAGACCATGGATCTCTCCCCATCCGAAGACCAGCAGGCCATCATCGATCTGTCGATGCAGATCGTCGGTGACCGCAGCACGCCCGACACCCTTCGATCACTCGAACACGAGGGGGTCAGCCACGACCATGCACTGTGGACAACGCTGGTGGCCGCCGACCTCGTCGGGCTCGCACTGCCCGAGTCGAGCGGTGGCGGCGGCTGCGGCCTGACCGAGGCCGCCATGGTGGCCGAGGTGGTGGGTGCCCACGTCGCGCCCGTGCCCTACGTCGAGGTCGTCGCCTGTGGTCGAGCACTCGCGGCTGCGGGCGACTCGCTCGCGGCCGATGTCGTCGCTGGCGCCATCGTCGTGCCCGCGCTGCGCGAGGGTCCCGATGCCCGGGAGACCGCGGGTCCGTACACGGCGGCACATCGCGACGGCGACCGATGGATGCTCACCGGCGACAAGCGCCTCATCTCGGGTGCCACCGCGGCGACGCATCTCCTGGTGAGCGCAGCGGCCGAAGACGGTGTGGTGTTCTTCGTCGTCGACGCGACCGCGATCGAGACGACCGACTCGATGACGCTCTCGGGCCAGGTCGCCCGCAGCGTTCGGCTCGATGCCACACCGGCTCGCCGCGTCGCGGCCGCAGACGGTCCGGCGGCCCTGTCCACGATGCTGCACGAGCTCCGCGTGCTCCGCTGCGCCCTCCTCGGCGGTGTGGCCGGCGGCGCACTGGGCCTCGCTGCGGCGTACTGCAAGGAACGCCAGCAATTCGGCGCGCCCATCGGTACCTTCCAGGCCGTGGCACATCGAATGGCCGACTCGTGGCTCGACGTGAACCTGATCCAAGCGACGGCACGGCAGGCAGCCTGGCGGACCGACAACGATCTGCCCTCCGGCCAGGCCACCGCCAGCGCGGCGATGTGGGCCTGCGAGGGCGGTCAACGCGTGGTCCATGCCGCGCAGCACGTCCACGGCGGTATCGGTGTGGACGTCGACTACCCGGTCCACCGGTACTTCCGGTGGGCCAAGGATCTCGAACTCCAATTGGGTGGCGCCAGCGCATGTACACGTGACCTCGGCGCTTCGATCGCCGCGGAGCCGCTCACGATCGGATAGGCCATGAACTGCTCCGCCCGGAGCACCGGTACCAGCAAGCAGCCGACAACAGGGGGAACACCAGGATGCGTACTCGTCGATTGGCCGTGCTCATGGCCACGATCGCGCTCGTCGCCGCCGCATGCGGCGACCGGGGGGAGGACGAGGTGGGCGATGCATCGACGACGACCGCGGCGCCCGATGCCACCGTCGCGGACGAGCCGGGCCCCGGAGACTTCGGCACCCTTGCCGACGTCTGTGGTCCCAACGAGGGCGGCGGCGCGCTCGCCGACGCCGACGCCGGTGAGCTGCAGGGAATCACCGCCGACAGCATCGAGCTCGGCACCATCGCCGACCCCGGCTTCAGTGGCCGTCAAGGTCTCAACCAGGAGATCTTCGATGCCGCGACCGCCTTCGTCGAGTGGTGCAACGAGGCGGGTGGCATCAACGGCAAGACGCTCACGGTGAACCTCCACGACGCCGCGCTCAGCAACTACCAACCGGTGGTCGAGGAAGCGTGCAAGACCGACTTCGCGATCGTCGGCGCAGGCGCCGTGCAGGACAATCTGTGGCCCACGGTCGGCGCCGCCTGCGGTCTCATCGACGTGGCCGGCTTCTCGGTGACGCCGGAGAAGTCCGGCCTGGTCGGCGACGACCCGATCGAGCGGCGCTCGGTGCAAGCGATCCCCAACGGCGCCGACCAGATCCCGATCGGCGCGCTGCGGCTCGTCGAGGAGGAGTTCCCCGAGGCCGGGCAGACCACCGGCTACGTCTACTCGGACTTCGGGACCCTGGTCGTCACCTACGAGCGCTACCGCGACGCCTACGAACAAGCCGGCAACGTCACGGTCGACACGCAGATCTACTCGATCGGCGGCGAAGCGAACTGGCAGCCGTTCGCCATCGCACTACGCGACGCTGACGTGCAGTTCCTCACCTTCGTCGGTGAGGGCTCGAACCTGGCGCTGCTCCAACGGGCGATGAGCGAGATCGATTACGCACCTGCAGTGACCCTGCAGGAGACCAACTTCTACGACCAGGAGTACCTGGCGGCGGCAGGCGACGCGGCCGAGGGCACGTTCATCCGCACCGCCCTCGTTCCGTTCGAGGAGGCGGAGCCCGGGTCGGCGACACAGCGGTACCTGGACATCGTCGACGCCACCGGTGGCAAGGTCGCGGTGTTGGGCGCCCAGTCGACCAGTGCCTGGGTGCTCTTCGCCCAGGCGGCCAAGGAATGCGACCTCGACGACAATCTCACCCGGACGTGCGTCCTCGAGACCGCAGCGGCCGTCAGCGAGTGGGATGCCGGTGGGCTGCACGCCCCGACCGACCCGGGCGGCAACGCCGCTTCGGCCTGTGTCGCGGTGTTGCAGGTCACTGGCGGTGAGTTCGTTCGGTACGCCCCGGAGTCCGGGTTCCGGTGCGATCCCGATGACATCGTCACCGTCGAGGTCCCGGACTCCCAGAGCTGACCGCCCCATGGACCAGTTCCTCACCTTCACCATTGCCGGAGTGGTCACGGCGGCCCTGTACGCCGTGGCCGCATCCGGGCTGGTCCTCACCTACACGACCTCGGGCGTCTTCAACTTCGCGCACGGCGCCTTCGGCATGTTTGCCGCGTTCGCCTACTGGCAGGTGCGTCAGGAGTGGGGTGTGCCCGCTCCGCTCGCGTTGCTGATCGTTCTCGGTGTCGGCGCTCCGCTCTTCGGCGCCGTCGTCGAGCGCGTCATCCTGCGCGGTCTGCGCGGGACCTCGGAGGTCATCCGGCTCATCGTGTCCGTCAGCCTCCTCTTCGGCGTCTATCAAGCGGCGATCCTGTTGTGGCCGCAGGGGACAGGTCGACGCATGCCGGGCTTCTACGACGGCGAATCGATCGACCTCGGGGTGGTCAACCTGACGTGGCACGACGCACTCACGGTGTTGGCCGCCGTGGTCACCGCGATCGTCCTCCGACTGATGCTCTTCCGCACGCGCCTCGGCGTCACCATGCGGGGCGTCGTCGACGATCCCGCGCTGGTACGGCTGACCGGCGGACGGCCCGATCGGACCGCCATGTACTCCTGGGCGATCGGAACCGCGCTGGCCGGACTCGCCGGAATCCTCCTCGCCGGAAGCCAGGGCTCGCTGTCGCACATCCCGCTCACGCTCCTGGTCGTCAACGCCTATGCCGCAGCGCTGTTCGGGCGCCTGAAGAGCCTGCCTCTCACGTTCGTGGGCGCGCTGGTGATCGGTCTCGCCGAGGCGTACGCGATCGGGTATCTCGACCTCAGCACGCCGATCGACTCGATCGCCGGGCTCTCGGTGTCGCCGGCGCTGTCGCTCGCGGGGATCCGTCCGGCCATCCCGGTCATCGCACTGTTCATCGTGTTGCTGTTCCTCCCGCCGCTGCGACTTCGCGCCGGCGGCCAGATGCAATCCCGGGAGGAGATCCCGTCGCCACCGGTCCGGCGTTGGCTCATCGCCGTCGTACCTGTCGCCGTGCTGTGCCTGGTCGCAGGGTCGGCCCTGCCGTCGCTCCGGTCGTTCCAGCTGGGCCAGGGGCTCGCACTCGCGATCGTCATGCTCTCACTCGTGCCGCTGATCGGCTACGCAGGGCAGATCTCACTCGCCCCGATGGCCTTCGCCGGTATCGGCGCCGTCGCCATGGGAGCCTGGGGAGGCGACGGCAACCCGCTGGCCCTGCTCGCCGCGGCCGCGGTCTCGGCCCTGGCCGGCGTCGGAGTCGCGTTGCCGGCGCTCCGTCTCCAGGGTCTCTACCTGGCGCTCGGCACTGCGGCATTCGCCGTGGTCATGGACCAGCTGTTCTTCAACCAGAGCTTCTTCCTCCCCAACGGGAACCGATCGGTGCCCCGCGTCGACCTCGGCCCGGTGTCGACCGACGGCGACACGGCGCACCTCGTGTTCCTCGGGATCGTGTTCTGCCTCCTCGCCGCGGTCGTGGTCTTCATCCGCGGGAGCGAGTACGGCCGTCGCCTCCTGGCCATGAAGTCGTCACCGTCGGCGTGCGCGACGCTCGGCGTGAACCTGACGAGCACGAAGCTGTCGGTCTTCGCCCTGTCGGCGGGAATCGCCGGACTCGGCGGGGCCCTCTACGGCGCCCAGTTGCGCTCGGTGGGCCCCACCACCTTCCAGTTCCTCCAGTCGTTGCCCATCGTCCTGCTGGCGGTGATCGGCGGGATCGGTGGTGTGGGTGGCGCGCTGTTCGGTGGCCTCGTCTACGCCCTGTCGTTCCTCATCCTCCCCGAGCTCGTGCCGGGCCTGCGGACGGTACTGACCCTCGGGCCCGCGCTCGCCGGCGTGAGCCTCGGCCGCAACCCGAACGGCGCGGTGCACGAGACCGTGCGCAGCATCCGCCAGCGACGGGCGGCGAAGGCAGATCCGGAGGCCGCCGGTGATCCGGACACCACCGAGCACCTCGAGCGCATGGGCCTGCGCGGCTTCACCGACGCGGATCGTGCCCTGCTCGACCGCGAGCTCGGCATCTCGGTGCGACGATGAACGCGACCGGACTCGAAGCTGCCGGGGTCACGGTGCGATTCGGCGGTCACGAGGCACTGCGCGAGGTGGACCTCACTGCGCCACCGGCGCAGATCACCGGACTCATCGGACCCAACGGCGCCGGCAAGACCACGCTGTTCAACGTCTTGTGCGGTCTCCAGCGAACGATGTCGGGGGAGGTCCGACTCGACGGCAAGCTACTGACGAAGCTGGCACCGCATCAACGAGCGAGACGCGGGTTGGCTCGCACCTTCCAGCGGCTGGAGACGTTCACGCTGATGAGCGTGCGGGAGAACGTGCTGGCCGGAGCCGAGTTCCGGCGCCGTTGGGCCGAGACCGATCATTCGCCGGTCGTCGTGGCCCAGGAACTGCTCGCCCGCCTCGAACTGCTCGACGTCGCCGACGACCGGGTCGACACGCTGCCCACCGGGCGCGCCCGTCTGGTCGAGTTGGCTCGGGCACTGGCTGCCGCCCCGACCATGCTCCTTCTCGACGAACCGTCGTCAGGTCTCGACGAGCGCGAGACCGAGGCGCTCGGCAGCGTCCTTCGGGAGGTCGCCGATCGCGGACCCGGGATCCTGCTCGTCGAGCACGACATGGCGCTCGTCATGTCGGTCTGCGACGACCTCACGGTGCTCGACTTCGGGGCGGTCATCGCTCGTGGTGTCCCCGAGGAGGTGCAGGCGGACCCGATCGTGCAGGAGGCCTACTTGGGGGCGACGACGGCCGAGCGGTCGAGGCTGCGTGCCCCGGCCCCCGCCGCTGCGGTCGACGACACGGTCCTCGAGGTCGAGGGATTGCGAGCGGGGTACGGCGGCATCGACGTCCTCGAGGGCGTCGATCTCCAGCTACGCGCTGGCGAGGTCTTCGCCGTCGTCGGACCCAACGGGGCCGGCAAGACGACCCTGCTCGGTGCCATCTCCGGGCTCCTCCCGACCAGTGCGGGAAGCGTGCGAATCCTGGGTCACGACGTCGGCGCAGCATCCGCCGACCAGCTCGCCCGGGCAGGCCTGTGTCTCATACCCGAGGGGCGCGGCGTCTTCCCCAACCTGTCCGTGGCCGAGAACCTCTGGTTGGTCAGCGGCACCGGCGCCAGTCGGAACGACGTCGAGGCCGCGGCGTTCGAGCACTTCCCCCGGCTGGCCGAACGTCGGGCCCAGCTCGCCGGCACGATGTCCGGGGGCGAACAGCAGATGCTGGCGATGGCACGTGCACTCGGCTGCAACCCCGGTCTCCTGTTCCTCGACGAGCTGTCGATGGGTCTTGCACCGGTGATCGTGCAGTCCCTGTACGACGAGGTACAGCGCCTCGCTCAGCGAGGGTTGACGATCCTGGTCGTGGAACAGTTCGCCCACGAGATCCTCGGTGTCGCCGACCGCGCGGCCATCATGTTGCACGGTCGTCTCGGCGACCCGTCTCCACCGTCCGACATCGCCGAACGCCTCGCTGCGGCCTATCTCTCGGGCACCAGTGCATGACGCGCTCCCGGCCGAGGTCACCCGCATCCGTAGCCACACCGCCATGGCACCATGACCACAGGGGAGTTCATTCGCATGACTGACACGACCACCGGCACCACTGACGAACGGCTCGACCGATTCGACGCCGCCCTCGACCAGATCGGCCACGGAGCGAGCGGCAACGACCGGCGGTGGGCGCTCGCCGGGCTGCTCGTCATGGCCCTCGGCGTGGTCGTGGCGATCGCTGCCTACGCGACCTCGACATCGATGTCCGACCAACGCGACGTCATCTCGGCCGTCATCCTCGCAGTGATCGGCCTCGCCGTGGTCGTTGCCGGTGCGGCGGTCTTCGTCCGCTACTCCCTGACCGAGTTCCTCCGGTTCTGGATGTTGCGCATGCTCCTCCAGGAATCGGAGGCCGAGGGGTCGAAGAACCGCTGACGACGGGAGCGTGAATCGATGTCCGATCCGACGACCGAACCACATGCACTCTTCGAGGTCGATGGGCACATCGCGACCGTCACGCTCAATCGACCGGGGGCGAAGAACGCACTGTCGGGCGAGATGCTGGTCCGTATGGCCGACGCCTGGGCCGAGGTCGACGGCAACCCCGAGATCCGTGTCGTGATCGTCACCGGCGCCGGTGGCGACTTCTGTGCCGGCGCCGACCTGAAGGAGATGGCCGGCGGCTACGGCGAGACCGAGTGGACCACGCGCTTCCAGGAGGATGCCGACCTGCACTGGAGGGCGTTGCTGCGCCACGGCAAGCCGATGAAGCCCATCATCGCCGCCGTCGAGGGCTACTGCGTGGCCGGCGGAACCGAGATCCTCCAGGCGATGGACATCCGGGTGGCGGGGGAGTCGGCGACCTTCGGTGTGGCCGAGGTCCGGCGGGGGATCTTCCCCCTCGGTGGATCGACGGTCCGGCTGTCGCGCCAGATCCCCTACACGGTGGCCGCCGACATGCTCCTCACCGGGCGAATGGTGACGGCGCAGGAGGCGAAGGACGTCGGCCTCATCGGCCACCTCGTGCCCGACGGCACCGCCCTCGACGTCGCCCGTGACCTGGCGGTCCAGGTGGCGGCCAACGGGCCGCTGGCGGTCCAAGCCGTGCTCCGCTCACTGCGAGAGTCGCGCGAGATGACCGAGGCCGACGGCCTGGCCCACGAACTCGAGGTCGGCATGCCCGTCTACGCCACCAACGACGCGCAGGAGGGCCCGAGGGCCTTCGCCGAGAAGCGCCCCGCCGACTTCACCGGCACCTGACCCCACCCCACACACGAGATCTTGCGGCCGTTGTGGCGACCCCTGCGCGGAAACGGCCGCAAGATTCAGTGTTGTCCGGTGGCGACGGCCGTGGCCCAGCGATAGTTGGGTTTGCCGGCGGCCGAACGGTCGACGCGGTCGACCAGGTGGAGCTCGCGGGGGACCTTGTAGCCGGCGAGCGACCGGCGGCAGTGGGCGTCGATGTCCTCGAGGGTCACCGTCGCGCCCGGACGGGGTTGGGCGACGGCGGCGACTCGCTGACCCCACCGCTCGTCGGGGACGCCGACGATGATGACGTCGTAGACGTCGGGATGGGCCTTGACCGCGGCCTCGACCTCCTCGGTGAAGATCTTCTCGCCACCGGAGTTGATGCACACCGAGTCGCGACCGAGGAGCGTGATGCTGCCGTCGGACTCGAGGAGCACGTTGTCGCCGGCCACCGCGTACCGCTTTCCGTCGGCCCCGGTGACGAAGGTGGCGGCGGTCTTCGCCGGATCGTTGTGATAGCGGAGCGGGATGTGGCCGCCTCGAGCGAGTCGTCCGACCACCCCGCTACCGGGCTCGATCGGACGGAGGTCGGCATCGAGGACCACCGCCTCGGGGGAGGCATCGACCGTCGGCCCGCCGGCGGTCATCCTGGCCTCCTTGGTGACGGCGATCATCCCGTTCTGGCCCGTCTCGGTCGAACCGATGGAGTCGAAGAGCATCACGTTCGGGAGCCGCTCCAGGAACTCGTCCTTCACCGATTGTGAGAACACGACGGCGGAGGACGCGATGACGAACAGCGAGCCCAGGTCGACCTCTCGTTCGGTGTCGAGGTCGCGCAGTGCCTCGATCAACGGACGGCCCATGGCGTCGCCCGTCATCATGATGTTGGTGAGCTCCTCGCGCTCGATCAGCTCCCACGCCTCGCGGGCATCGAATTTCTCCTGGAAGACCGCGGTGTTCCCCTCGAAGAAGAACCGCATCGACCCCCACTGGCCGGCCCCGTGCATGAGGGGCGGAAGCGTGAGGCTCTTCAGCTCGATCGACTCACCCGACGCCGCCTTGTCCGCCAGATGGTGATCGTGGGGGACCGGCTCACCGGTATAGGCGTCGTACCCCCCGCCGAGCCCGAAGAAGACGTCTTCCTGGCGCCACACCACACCCTTGGGCATCCCGGTCGTGCCGCCCGTGTAACAGACATAGAGGTCGTCGCCGCTGCGCTCGCCGAAGTCACGCGCATCGGCGTGACCGCTCACGGTCGAGTCGTAGTCGACCGCGCCATCGGACGGTCCTCGCAGTGACACCCGCACCTTCATCTCCGGGACCTCGTCTTCCACGGCCTCGACCCGGGGCGCGAGGTCCGCGTCGTAGATCAGTGCGGCGAGCTCGGCGTCGTTGCAGAGGTACCTCAACTCGTCCTCGACGTAGCGGAAGTTGATGTTCACCGGCGTGGC